>JAOZSF010000001.1:5019-25367 GCA_029939815.1 bacterium | reverse complement strand
CCTCCTTTGGCGGACTTTCAGCATGCGTATTGTCGCACGGTCATCCATTAATCCATGATGCGCGAAAGCACGTCATTATATATGCGGTAAAAATTTACCAAGATGCTTGTTAAAAAAATTCATCATCTTTGTAACTCTGAATACACGGTCAAACCACGGTTTTTTCAAATCTATTGCTTTGGCAATGCAAAATTCATGACAACAGTAGCAGCGAATGCAGGTTTTATCGTCAACTTCTTTTCCAACCGGTCGGTCGGGATCTATCGCCGGCGGTTTAACCGGGCAGCCTGTTCGGCATTTGTAGCATTTAACACATTTATCTTTATTAATTCTTGGTTTAGCCGCCCAATGCGCCCGAACGATTTTAAGGAGGAACTGCGGCATAGGCAGAATGCGCATCACGCTTTTCAGATTTTCAATTTGTTTAAAATCAGTTACTTTAACTGATTCGATTGATTCACCTGCAATTTCGATTTCACTCAAAGAAGTCGCGCCGAAATTCTGCCGCTTGCACGCCTGAACGACGGGAATATCATTTGGGTTCAAGCCGATGATTTCGCACGCGGCAACATCAAGCGCCGATAAATCCGCTGAAGCGAGAATAATGCCGAGATTCCGCGGAGTTCCTCCGCTTGGCCCTTCGCCTTCCATAGCTTCAATTGCATCACAAATTGCGAGGGCAGGTTTTGCGATTTTGTTAATATCAACCATAAGGTCCGCGAGCGCCTCTCTGTTTTCGAGTCGGAAATGATACTCCCCTTTCTGCATTCCAACAACGAGCCCGTACTGGTTTTTTACCGCGCACGTCATTGTCATTTGTACGTGTGTTTTTAATTTTGGAAGAGTAATTATTACGTCCGCATCAGCAACCGCTTTCGCCAGTTTAATATGTTTAGCGATAATATTATCCTCACACTCAAAAGAATGTTCATTAGAAAAATCGGCAAGTTCTATTCCAAGCTTTTCTACAACTTCACCTATCCCGGTCGGTTTCATCGCCGATTCAAAACTTCCTACACCGGGACTATCGCCAAGAAAAACTATTCCACCGGCTTCATTTACAAGCTCGGCTACCGCGGTAATAATCGCCGGATGAGTTGTAGCAGCTTTATCCGGTGAGAGTCCGAGCAGGATATTAGGTTTCAGCAGGACTTTTTGTTCCGGTTTTACAAACGCGCTTATTCCGCCGAGCGGTTCGAGAGACTTTGCGACAGCGGATTTAACTTTTTCCGTATTATAGTCCGGTATTTTAACGATTGATACGATACTTTTTTTCATAAACTGAAAATTTATTAATTAAACTCACAAGCAGGATGCTTATGTTACTTTTTCCATTTATTATAGGGATATTCCGCGAGTGAAGAATTAGTATATTTAAAGTCCATTGTAACATCTTTTCCAACCCATGGAGGCAAATCGAAAGTTTGGTTTTCGTTTTCGAGTTCTATTTCCGCGACAACCAGTCCGGCATTATCTTTTTCAAAAACGTCAACGATCCATTCATTTCCTTTATAATCGAGAAAGAATCTTTTTTTAAGGATTTGATTATCGTGTGAAAATTTTTCCAGCATTTCTTCGGCGTCAGCGACAGGAATCTGATATTCAAATTCCGGGCGTGTAAAACCGATTTGTTTTCCTTTTAGAGTTAGCCAAGCATTATCGTTGGAAATTCTTATTCTGATGATACAATCATCTGATTTCGCGATATATGCTTGTTTAAGCTCATTTTTGCCAACAGCATAATTTTTCCATGAGTCGTTTTCAACGAGGAACTTTCTTTCGATTTCTTTTGGCATAAATTTATTTATTATACTTGCTTTAATATTTCCAATAATTTTTCATCAAGAACAAATCTTCCGGCATAGCCCTGTTCAACGGCGATTCTTTCCCGTGATTCTTTTTCCGGCCAGTTATTGAGAATTTCCGTAATTTCAAACGGATAGAAATCGACTTGATACTCATTATTTTTTTTCTTATATAATAGCGAACCGATAATCTCAGGTTTTAGATTACCTTTAAGGCCGGCTTCTTCAAAAGCTTCTTTAACCGCTGCCGACCGTGGGTCAGTTTTTTTTTCAACATGCCCTTTAGGAACAATCCAGTTTCTGCGTGGATTCTTTGCGGTAATAAGAATGATTTTTTTTATACCGTCATCGAAATAATAAGGAACAACACCCGCCTGAATTATTACTTTTTTCATTTTAACACCTTATACAATTACTCTGCCCGGATTACCAACAACAGTAGCATTATCTTTAACATCCTTAATAACAACCGCTCCGGCGCCAATCGTACAATTTTTGCCGATAGTGATACCCGGGATTATTGCCGCACCGGTTCCAATCATTGTTTTTTCACCAACTGTGACATCTCCGGCAAGATGAGCTCCGGGACAAATATGAACACAATCTTCAAGAATACAATCGTGCTCGACTATCGCAGCTGTATTCACAATACATCCGTGCCCGATTTTAGCGCGGGCGCCAACTACGGACTGCGCGGCGAGAAAGCAACCGTCATCTATTTCAGTTTTCACTTCAACTATTGTGTTTGGGTGTTTAATGGTAATAATCTCGAATCCCATTTTTTTCATTTCGTCGATTATTTTTTTGCGTGTGATATTATTGCCGATTGCAACGTGCATTTTAAAAATACCGGTTTCAAGAAATTTTGACAGTTGGTCTTTCCCGCCAAATACTTCAGCATGAATCATTCTTGTTCCTGCTGGAACACCGTCATCAGCGATACCTACAATATAATATTCCCCGCCTTTTATGACAGCTGATTCAACCACTGCCGCGTGTCCACCGGCGCCATAGCAAATAAAAGGTATTAAATCATTTGACTTCATATTTTTAATTTGTTTATGGTTAAAAGTTATTGAGTTATTATACAATAACCGGTATAAAAATACAATTGTGCGGATATATTTTAGCTTTTTTGGTATAATATTGCTTATGAAAAAAAATGGCACCAACACAAAATTGATAATTGCATACGGAAACCCATATCGAAATGATGATGGCGTGGGGCATTATATTGCAAGTGAAATTCAAAAATGGGCGGATAAAGAGAAAATTGATGAAATTACAATAATTACTGCCTATCAGCTTGATATTGATATGACGGAAGACATTTCTCTTGCCAAAACCGTATTTTTTCTGGATGCACACATTGAAGAATACAGCCCTGAATTAGTTATAAATAAAATAGAAGCTAAAAAATCCAACGGTTTTACAACTCACGTCTTTACCCCGTCTGATTTGATAGCTCTTGTTAATCAACTTTATAATAAAGACCCTTCAGCGATGCTTATATCCGTACCGGGATATGATTTTGATATGGGTGAAGAATTAACTCCTGAAACCAGAAAACAGGCTGACCGAGCGACGGAGAAACTCAAGCATTTCTTAACGAAAAGCCATTGACAAACCACGGCATATTTTGTTAAAATCAATAATAAGATAAATATAATAAATTAGGAAACAACCATTTAATTACAATTATGAAAAATAATACCCTGCTTTTATTAGCTGCAGTCATTCTTTTTATGTCTTCTGCCGCTTTAGCTGCTGAAAAACCCGCTTTACGTATGGGATTTACTGATACTGAAAGAATCATGCTTGCTTCTCTTGAATATAAGGAGATCGACCGTGAAGCACGATATAAAATAGAGTTAAAAGAGGAAGAGGGACAAATCAAACTTGACGAACTGAAAAAGCTGGCAAATGAAATTTCTGAATTGTCGGAAGAAAAAAGGAAACCACTTATCAGAGAATATCGCAGAAAGCAGGAAGAACTTGCCACATTTCAGCAGCAAACAAAAGACGAAGTGCTTGAACGCCAAAGTGTTGATTTGAAAAGAATTGCAAATAAAATCAAGCGTACAATTGAAACAATCAGCCGTGATATGAACATGACCATTGTTTTTGATTTAAAACCCATACTTTATCTCGACCGGACACAAGTAACCGATTTAACTGACAAAGTAATAGAAACATTAAATAAAAGTTACGAATCAGAAAAACAAAGATTACGTGATAAAATGCCGGTTCCTAAAAGAATAAAATAACCACTAACAAACCGAATAATCGTGGATATTCCATTATCAGAAATAGCTAAGTTACTCGATTCAGAACTCATTGGCAACGGCGATGTTCGTATAAAAACCGTAAGCGGAGTCGCTGAAGCCGAAGAAGGTCATTTGACCTTTATTGTTGACCCGAAATATCTTACCGCTTTGAAAAAAACCAAAGCTTCCGCTGTGCTTATCAGAGCGGATATTGAATGTGAAACAGATATTCCTCAAATCAGGGTAAAAGACCCCCGGAAAGCTTTTCAGATTTTAACTGACGCGTTAGCTCCACCGCCGATTGAATTCCCACCCGGAATACATCCGACAGCAATAATTGCCGATGACGCGATTCTCGGCGAAAATGTTTCTGTTCA
The DNA here is from genome assembly GCA_029939815.1 of bacterium. Lineage (GTDB taxonomy): Bacteria > Auribacterota > UBA3054 > UBA3054 > B51-G9 > B51-G9. The sequence continues at coordinate 20,918 of JAOZSF010000001.1, read as the reverse complement.
GCCATACGCGGTTATTGAACCCGGCGCAACAATTGGAGATAATTGTTTAATCGGAGCATACACATATATCGGTCATTACACCACGGTGGGGAATAACGCTAAAATATATCCTCATGTTACAATTCGTGAAAGAATTAAAATAGGAAATAATGTTATTATTCATTCCGGTGTTGTTCTCGGCGCCGATGGTTTTGGTTTTGATAAAGTTGACGGTAAATATATTAAAATTCCGCAAATCGGCGGAGTGATTATCGAAGATGATGTCGAAATAGGCGGTAATTCCTCTGTCGATAGAGCAAGATTCGATAATACAATAATTCGACGCGGAACAAAAATCGACAATATCGTTCATGTGGGACATAATGTTGAAGTTGGCGAGGATTCTATTTTGTGCGGACAGTCAGGTGTCGCGGGTTCAGCAAAATTAGGGAAACATTGCGTTCTCGCCGGACAGGCAGGTGTCAGTTCTCACGTCAAGGTGTGCGATGATGTAATCTTCGGCGCTCAGGTTGGTGTTCCAAGTGACATAACCAAGCCCGGATTTTATATGGGAACTCCGGCAAAACCGCACATGGAAGTTAAACGAAAATGGATTACTGATCCTTTAGTTCCAAATGCATTGAAGAAAATTAAGGAACTGGAAAAGCGACTCGATGAACTCACCGCCGAAAAAAATAAATGAATATGTATAAACAGGCTACAATAGAAAAACCGGTTAAACTTAGCGGAATAGGACTCCATTCCGGTGAACTTACTACCCTGCAGTTTCTGCCCGCGGGAGAAAATACCGGTGTGATTTTCAGGCGAACCGATCTTCCGGGCAAACCGGAGATTCCGGCGCATGTAACTTCTGTTGTAAATACACAGCGAAGCACAACTATCGGTATTGGCAGCGCGTATGTTCAAACTGTTGAACATATTCTTGCCACGCTTCAATGTCTTGAAATTGACAATGTTATAATCGAAGTTGATGCGCCTGAAACCCCGTTAACAGACGGTTCAGGCAAACAATTTATTGAAGTAATTAACTCAGCGGGCCGCGTTGAACAAAATGCGGAATCAAGTTATATTGAAATAAATGAACCGATAGCTGTAGATGGAGACGGAATGACTCTTTGTATTCTGCCGTCCGATGAATACAAAATATCCTACACGATGAATTATAAACATCCGGTTGTAGGAACACAATTCCATAGTTTTGTAATCGATCGTGATACTTTTATAAATGAAATCGGTCCCGCGAGAACATTTGCAACTTACGATGAACTCGAACAGCTCTTGAAAAACGGCTTGATAAAAGGCGGAAGTTTAGATAACGCGATTGTCGTAACTGACAGGGCGATACTTTCCAAAGAGGGTCTTCGTTATAAAGATGAATTTGTAAGGCACAAAATAATGGATATAATTGGTGATTTATCACTTGTCGGAAAGCGATTACGCGCTCATGTAATTTCACTCCGTTCAGGTCATACTTTTAATGTTAAACTTGCGAAAGCAATATATAATTCTATAACAAAACAAGGAATTAAGTAATGAACAAAGAAGCAAAAGAATTTTCATTTGATGTAAATCAAATAATGGACCTCATTCCTCATCGTCCTCCTTTTTTACTGATTGACCGGGTAATAAAAACAGATTGTAAAACTTACGTTGAAGCGATTAAGAACGTGACGGTTAACGAACCGTTTTTTAAAGGACATTTCCCGGATGCTCCAATTATGCCGGGCGTTTTAATTGTTGAAGCAACGGCCCAGGCAGCTGCGATTTTAGTAATGGGTAATCCCGGCTGCAAAGGAAAAATACCTTTCTTTATGAGCATCGATAAAGTTAAATTCCGCAAACCGGTTGTTCCGGGCGATCAGATTCATATCAGAATTGACGCGCTGCGCATGCGGGAATCATCAGGCAAAGCAAAAGCTGTTGTAAAAGTAGGTGATACAGTTGTTACTGAAGCCATCCTTGCATTTGTAATTGCAGATCCACCAAAAAACGATTAAATTATGGCTAATATTCATCCAACCGCTGTAATCGACCCAAAAGCTCAAATGGGAAATAACGTTTCCATTGGTCCTTATTCAATTATTGGACCTGATGTTACTATCGGCAATGATACGGTCTTAAAATCACACGTTGTTGTTGAAGGTATAACGTCCATAGGCGAGCGATGCGAAATTTTTCCATTTGCATCGATTGGTCAAAAAACACAGGACCTAAAATTTGAAGGCGGAAAAACATATCTCGAAATCGGAAACGATAACACAATAAGAGAATTTGTTACTATCAATACTGCAACTAAAGACGGCGGGAAAACTATCGTGGGTAATAATAATCATATTATGGCTTATTGCCATATCGCGCACGAATGCGTTCTCGGAAATCATATCATTATGTCAAATCTCGCCACTCTGGCAGGGCATATTACTATTGAAGATTATGTTGTTATTGGTGGAATGGGCGGAATTCATCAGTTCTGCAAAATCGGCGAAATGGCTATGGTCGGCGCTTGTACAAAAATCAATCAGGATGTTGTTCCATACACAATTGTAGAAGGTAACCCGGCAAAATCGTGCGGACTAAACCTTGTTCGATTAAAACGTCTTGGAATTGATTCGGAAACTTTGAATGATGTTAAAAAATCTTACAGTCTTGTTTTCAGACAGCAATTGAAAGCTAAAGAAGCGGTAGAAAAAATCCGCGCTGAGTTTTCAAGTTGTGCCGAAGCGCTCAAAATCGCTGATTTTGTAGCTGAAAGCAAACGCGGCATTCAAAGATAAAAATAAACACTCCAATAAAAAGAATTTGTTGCTTAAGCAACAAATTCTTTTTTTTACCTTTGACTCCCCTCCTGTTTTAGGAGGGGTGCCCTTTAGGGCGGGGTGGTTGACCTTTACTTCCGCTATTCTTCATCGGCAAACATCGCGCCGAATTGACTTAACAAGTCTTCAGCAACTTCTTCATCAGCAACTTCATGGTCAATTCCATCAGTTACTTCCAAAAGACTATCAGGTATTTCATTAATAAACATTGAAGGGTGACGCTCAACACGCTGCCCGTATTTTGTTCGCATTGTTGTATGACTAATAGTGAGTTCCTGTTTTGCGCGTGTTACCGCGACATAAAAAAGTCGGCGTTCTTCGTCCTCGCCGTAGGAAGTTTCAAGTGATTTCGTATGAGGAATCATTCCCTGTTCAACCCCGACAAAAAATACGTTTCTGAACTCAAGTCCTTTTGCTGCGTGAATAGTCATTAGAACAACTTTTTCTTTTTGAAATTCTTCGTCATCATCTTCTTCCATTAAAGAAACCTGCCGCAAATATCCTTCAAGTGTCGGTTTTTTGTTGCGATTTTCATAATATCCAATACCGTCAATTAACGCATCAATATTAGCCATTCGCTCAGCGATTTTCTGTGTGTCGTTGAAAGTTGTTTCCAGTTCTTTTTGATAATCGATTTCCGCCCACAGGTTTCTTGCGACACCGGCTATAGACTCTCTTTTTAATCTTTTACGCGCATCTTCTATTATTTCATGAAATTTATTTAATTCAACCAATGTTTTGGGCTTTATACTACTGCTCTCGTGAATTGTTGCTAAAGATTCGTATAAACTACACTTCTTCAGATTAGCGTGGTCACTCATTATTTTTAAAGTTGTTCCACCAATCCCCCGCCGGGGAACATTAATTATTCTCAACAATGATTCCTCATCTTCAGGATTAGACAAAACTTTTAAATACGACATAAAATCACGTATCTCTTTTCTGTCATAAAACTGCATGCCGCCAACTACTATGTAGGGGATTCTGTGCGCGCGGAGTATTTCTTCGAATGGACGCGACTGAGTATTCATTCTCATAAGAATCGCGTAAGATCCGTAGGACATTTTGTTTTCTATCTGATGAGTGATAATTTCTGCAACCACGTATTCCGCTTCCGCCATTTCATCGGTTGCGGCAAAAAGTTTTATACGATTGCCATCTCCCATCCGTGTCCACAGTTTCTTAGCTTTTCTATGCTTGTTTCCCGCAATAACAGCATTTGCCGCTTTCAGAATATTTCCTGTTGAACGATAATTTTCTTCAAGGCGAATCACTTTCGCTTTTTTAAAATTCTTATCAAAATCAAGAATGTTTTTTACTTCCGCGCCGCGCCACCCGTAAATTGATTGATCATCATCCCCCACCACGCATATATTTTTATATTTATCGGCGAGTAATTTTATGATTTCGAATTGAACGGCATTTGTGTCCTGATACTCATCAACGATAATATATTTAAATTTTTCCTGATAAAACCTTAGAATTTCGGGATGCTTTTTTAAAATCCTTAAAGGCAGCGTGAGCAAATCTTCATAATCAACAGCGTTATTATTTTTCAATGTCGCACGATACTTTTCCCAGACACTTGAATATACAGCGCCATCAAATTCATTTTCGTATTTCAGATCAAGTGTTTCATCATGCGGCATTCGAAGCCCGTTTAACGTGTAAAGAACATCATCGGGTTTATACTTCTTCCATGCGACCGAAATTGTCCTCAAAGCTTTTCTTATTACGGAAAGCTGGTCAGCGGTATCATAAATTGTGAATCGACTTCTATAACCGGCCAGTTTATAATTTTCGCGTAAAATTCTAAGCCCGAGACTGTGAAAAGTCGATACCTGCATATTCTCCGCGGATTTACCAATCATTTTCTTCACACGCTCGCTCATTTCACGTGCGGCTTTATTAGTAAAAGTAACCGCGAGAATTTCTTCCGACTTCACTCCCCGGCTAAGCATATACGCTATTCTGTTTACAACTGTTGTTGTTTTACCTGTTCCGGCACCTGAAAGAACGAGCAAGGGTCCTTCAACGATTTTGGCAGCTTTCCGCTGTTGAGGATTTAATTTATATAGAGATAATTTCATTTATAATTTATGTAATTTCTTAAAAAGGATTGATATTATATCAAAACTGCTTCTTAAAAAAAACGGCAAGTTTTTTTATACATAAATCTAAAATTTAAAATCTATAATCTAAAATTCTAACACCCTCTTGATTTTTATTTTTTTTTAGTATATAATCGCTTTCAGTACTTGTGAATATCATAACTTATTTTTTATTTATTTTTTATATTACGGAGGCTCTTAAGAATGAAATCAAATTTGTTTGCAGATTTGGGAATTGCGGATGACCCGCATAATGGTTTACTCGATTTGCTCGCTCAATCAGACGACGATATCGATGTCTTGCTTGCATATCTTGGTGATTACTTTGCTGAATGTCCTGAAGCTTGGAAGCAATTTTGTGCATGCTGGGCAAAATGGCATGATGATGAAACCATTGAAGATGACATATAATTCTCCAAGCGGACCTGCTCTTCACAATTTTACTTACGATTCCTTTCAGGAACGCGCGATTAACGCTCTTAGCGAAAACTCTTCCGTCCTCGTTGCCGCGCCAACCGGTGCGGGAAAAACAGTTATTGCCGATCACGTTATCGACTTAGTTCTCTCCACAGGAAAACACGTTATTTATACAGCGCCGATTAAAGCGCTCAGTAATCAAAAATACCGCGAGTTCTCAAAAAAATACGGTGAACTTGTAGGTATTATTACAGGTGATGTCGCTATTAATCCGGATGCGCCAATCCGAATAATGACTACTGAAATATATCGTAATTCCCTTCTTGATGAACCCGATTCTTTTAAAAATCTATCCTGGGTCATTTTTGATGAAGTGCATTATCTTGATGACCTCGATCGCGGAACCGTTTGGGAAGAATCTATTATTCTAACACCCCCATCAACTAAATTTCTCTGCTTAAGCGCCACTGTACCAAACATAAATGAAATTGCTGAATGGTTTGAAGAAATTCTTGACCGCAGGACAATTGTCATCACCGAATACAACCGTCCTGTTCCGCTTCATTTTCGTTATCAATGCCTTGGAGAAATTCTTGACGGATGGAAAAAGACAAAAAAACTTGCATTGAATTTTCTTACCGGGTCAAATAACAGCCGGTCAAGATTTAAACAGAGATTTGATTACAGAAACCGAAACAGGCGAAATAGGAATCAACACAAAGGCATTAAGCAGAATCGTCTTTTCCCTTTGATTAAGCAAATTTTGAATAATAATGAACTCCCATGTATTTATTTCGCGTTCAGTCGCGTTAGAACAGAGCAGCTCGCAGAAGAAATTGTTCGTCTGCCATTCCTTTCCGAGCAAAAGCAAAAAGCGCTTGACAGAAAATATATGTCTCTGTGCGAAGTTTACAACATTACTAATGAACCCTCCGCAAAAAAACTAAGGAAATTTATCCGGTTCGGCGTCGCTTACCATCACGCGGGTATGCTGCCTACTCTCAAGGAAGTGGTTGAACAATTATTTAATCAAAAACTTATCCCGCTAATCTTTACCACAGAAACTTTCGCGCTCGGAATTAATATGCCCGCGCGAACAGTTGTTTTCGATGCACTCAGAAAATATTATTCCACAGGATTTGATACTCTGCACTCAAGGGATTTTTATCAAATGGCCGGAAGAGCCGGGAGACGCGGTATGGACACCGAGGGCTTTGTTTATGTGCGATTTGTCCCCACACGAACAAGTCCGAAAGAAATTGAGCGTACAATTTTCGGTGATACCGAACCCGTTCTCAGCAAATTCAACGCTTCTTATGCCACTGTTTTAAATTTGTACGAAGTTCACGGCGAAAATGTTATTGAACTTTACCCGAAAACACTTCATTATTTTCAGTCAACCAAGCGGGGAAGAAAACGCGCGCGGAGAAAGTTTTTAAATCGTCTGCTTTTGCTGAAGAAAAACGGATTTATTAAAAATAATCTTCTGACTAAAAAGGGGCATTTCGCAAGATGGATGTTCGGATACGAACTCTATATGGCTGAAATGTTTGAAAGCGGACTGCTTGATAGGTTCTCCTCTCAAGAATTATGTTTCGCTGTTTCATGCCTCGTTTTCGAACCGAGGCGCGGCGTTGAAATGCCGAGAAAACCTCCAAAACATTTTCAATGGATCGAACGGGAATTAAAACATATCCATAGAAAAATCCATGTCGATGAAGTAGTTAATGAGATCGAACCGCATGTCCCGCCTCCCCACCCGCAAATGGGTTTCGCAGTTGATGCGTGGGTAAAAGGTCTGGATTTCGATGAAATAGTAGATATAAGCCGCCTCGATGAAGGCGCTCTCGTCAGATACCTTCGAATGATAAATCAACTGCTCCGGCAAATTGTTCAGGCTCCATATACTTCCGATTCACTTCGCGCTATCGCACATGACGCGAGAAAATTAATTAACAGAGATGTTGTAGATGCCGAAAAACAATTAAGAGTGGAAATTGGATAATTGAGGAATTTGACCTTCGACCTTCGACCTTTTTGTTTATCAACTCCCCTCCTGTTTTAGGAGGGGTGCCCGACAGGGCGGGGTGGTTCTTTATCCACCAAATTCCCTTGAAATAAATCGCCTGCTTTTGTAAACTCTTACGAGTAACTATTAAGAAAAATAACCAAAAAAATGAAAAATCCAATTCTACCCGGTTTTTATCCCGACCCGTCAATCTGTAAAAAAGACGATTATTATTATATCGCCACATCAAGTTTCCAATGGACTCCCGGAATTCCGATTCACCGCAGTAAAGACCTGCAAAACTGGGAATTTGTGAGTCACGCCCTTACAAATTCATCACTCGCTGATTTAAGCCGAATTGGCGACAGTTACGGCATCTGGGCACCTAATATAACTTATTCCGAAGGACTTTTTTATATAATTTACACCGTTGTTTCATCATTATTCAGCGATTTATGCATTGATACGAATTATCTCATCACTTCAGAAAATATTGAAGGTCCTTGGTCTGAACCTGTTTATCTTAACTCCACCGGTTTTGACCCCTCAATTTTTCACAACGATGACGGCAAAAAATATATCGTTAATATGCTGCGCGATAACACTCCTGATATTGATCTCTTCGGCGGAATTCTCGTTCAGGAATATGACCCGAATTTAAAAAAAGTGGTCGGGGAACCCGTTAACGTCTTTAAAGGCTCAGGACTAATGGCCACCGAAGCGCCGCACATCTTTAAAAGAAACGGATATTACTACCTGCTCGTTGCTGAAGGCGGAACAGGTTATTATCATGCCGTTACTCTTGCACGTTCAAAAAATTTATTTGGTCCTTACGAAATACATCCCGAAAATCCAATTCTTACCGCTAAGGAAAAAAATACTCGACTGCAAAAAGCCGGCCACGCTGACTTCGTAAAAATTACCGATAAAGAATGGGCAATGGTTTATCTGACTTCCCGACCGATTGATGATAAATGCATGCTTGGCAGAGAAACGGCTATACAAAAAATTATCTGGCACAATGACGACTGGCCGCGAACTGAAACCAACGGCGACCCGCAGGACGTTGTTCCGAATTTCGGTTTGCCGGAATCCCCTGTCCAACCGGAGATAACTAACGATGACTTTGATTCTGAAACTCTTAACCCCTGCTGGCTCACTCCACGGTTTTATATCGGTGACTGGGCGGATTTAACTTCCAAGCCGGGCAATTTGCGTCTTCACGCCTTACCGGCAAATCTTTTTCACACCGAACCTGTATCTTTTCTCGCGCGAAGAATTCGTCATCATGAATTTACGGCAGAAACTTTCATGGATTTCTCACCGGAGAAATTTCTTCAGCATGCGGGGTTAGTTTGTTATTACGACTGTTCTCACTGGTATTACCTGAGCAAATATATTAATCATAGCAACGAACTTGTTCTCTCAATATGGATAGTTGACAGTAATATAAATAAACATGAACAAATCTCCGAAACAAAAATTTTGGAGGGACGTTGTCCTCAACGTCCTAATTTAGAAAACAAAAATAAAGTCGCCGGAAAACCCGGCATACGCGGGTCACGCGGCGCCCCTCCATTAAGGTTGTCCGTAAAATGCGACAGCAGAAATTTACAGTTCTTTTGGGCTTATGAAAACGAAGAACTGAAACCTATCGGTCCGAAACTCGATGCTCTCGTCCTAAGCGATGATTATGTTTACGAAAAAAAATCCGGATTCACCGGCGCATTTACAGGCATCGCTGCAAGCGATAAATTCGATTCGGGACTCCACGCCGATTTTGATTACTTTAACTACAACTCCAATGAATAATTTACCAAATTTTTCTCCTGAAAATCCGTACTTTTCACTGAACAATTTTTGTAAACAAAAATTCGGTGAAAAAATCGCGCGGATTCCATTAACTTTACACTCGCCGTGCCCTAACAGAACAGGCGGTAAAACCGGATGCATTTTTTGTTTACCGGAAGCTTATGAGCCACCTGAGGAACTTTCTTCCGGCTCAGTTACTGAGCAGATAAATAAAAGAATTAATCAGCGCGGAAGTTTTTACAAAGCAAACAAATATATAGCTTATCTGCAAAGCGGAAGCAATACCGCGGGAAATCCCGCAGAGTTGGAAAAGGCATACACCGAGGCACTAAAACATAAAGATATTGTCGCGCTAAGCATCTCAACACGTCCGGACTGTTTTGCTGATGAGATTATAAATATCATCGGCAAGCTAACTAAAGAAAATGAAATTTGGGTTGAACTTGGTGTTCAAACCGCACATGACAAAACCCTCGATTTTTTAAATCGAGGGCATGACAATGCCGCATCACTTTCCGCGATAAAAAAATTAAAAAACGCGGGTGTACAGCATATTGTCGCGCACATCATTCTCGGCTTACCCGGTGAAACAGAAAACCAAATGAAAGAAAGTATAAAAATATTTTCTGAAGCCGGAGTTGACGGATTTAAGATTCATCATTTGCAAATTATTAAAAATACTCCTTTAGAAAAAATGTGGCTCAATGGGGAAATTCAACTTTATAATTTTGAACAATATCTAAACTTAATTATAAACATCATTGAAATTATTCCGCAGGATAAAGTTATTCACCGCTTATTCGGCTCATCAAACAATGAATATCTGATAGCGCCAAAATGGGAGATAAGCAAACCTAAAATCTTCTCTGCAATCTTAAACGAATTTAAAAATAAAAAAACTTTTCAAGGAAAAATTCTATTCTGAACTTATGCAAAACATCATGAATTAGGTGCCTGACCCCCTAATGGTCAATAGGTGCCTGACCCCCTAATGGTTTATTTCGTGATATCAGCCGCAATGAAAATGCCAGAAGAGCGGTCATTACTATTATTTCGCCGACAATTGTTCCGTAAACCGCTCCGGGAAGTCCATAATAATTTATTCCTGCCAACACGGCAATTATACTAATTATAACACAGGGAATTATTAGTTTTAACATTTTTACCTGAGCATGAAAAGCATTTATTGTTTGAAACGCCAAAACTCTTACAGGAGCAATGCACATCTGCCACACGGCAATTGTCAGCAAAACTCCACTTTCAGCATATTGAGATTTATAAAGCAGATTAACAGCGGGTTTAGCGAGGAATGTTCCACACACGCTCAACAATAATCCTCCGCCCAAGGCGATCAGGCAGGATTTTTTGAAAAAAGATTTTACTTCTTCAGGATTATTTTTTATTAAACTTGAAATTCGCGATAAATAAATATAGCTCAGAAGAAGAGTTAAACTTATCGCTACAAAAACGAGACGGTAAGACGCGTAATAAATCCCTGCCGCGCTTTCCCCTTTTGTGAAGCGTAAAATCACACCTGCGGAATTTTCGTGCATAACGAGAAAAGCGATGCAAAAAGTTACCGGCAGGGCCGCTTCCCATCTTTTAAGGAAGAATTTTCCGAATCCTTTATAAACAGCCGCGCCGTTTTTTTTCAACCATAAGATCAAAAGAAAAAGGTTTTCAGCGAAAATCGCCGCGCCAAAGGCAAGAGGAACCCATTTAGCATCCGCGATTCCGCTAACAGTCAAAATTAAAATCGAAAGATAAATTATTCTCCCGCCAACGAAATAAATTCCAACCGGCCACGACCATTCAACACCATAATAAAGATTCACAAGGTTAAACGCTTGAGGAATAATTGATAAAGCGTAAAGCTGAACCATTCTGCCTGTCAGTCCCGGAATATAGCTTCCCGCGATCCATGTAAAAACAAAAAGCAGAACCGCGGCGATAGATCTTATAAGAAGGAGCTCACCTGTAAAACCTTTTAATGTTTTAGCGTCAACTCCCGCGGTATCTCTTGTAGCAACAGTTTCAACTCCTGAAAAAACGAGCAAATAAAGATAATTAACGATAACGAACGCTGAACAAACGGCACCATTCCCCTCTTCGAGCAGTTTATTAGCGACAAAAATGCTTGCCGCGAACATAATTATTTTGCTTATGGCATTTCCGATTCCAATCCACAAAATATGTTGTCTGAGAGTTTTGGTCTGCATTTAAATAAAGTTATGCCGTTTGATTTTTAAGTATAAATACCAAAATACAAATAATTAATAAAAATGTTAATTAACTATACTTTGTTTAAATGGTTATGTAATTGTTTATTTTTTTTATAAACGATTATTATAGCCCAGGAATTTAAAGAAAGGATTATGAAATTTATAATCCTATGTGTAAAAATAATTCTTTTGTTGATTAATGATTCCCTTTTAAAATTCTCTGTATTCTTCTGTGTCGGATTCTCAAAAAATTTAGCAACAGCTGCTGCATGCTCTCTTATGTCAATGAGTACAGGCGCAAAAAAACCGGCAATTAGAATTATTTCAAAAATTATTAAGATTGCTTTTATCATATTTATATTTAGGACGTTGAGGACAACGTCCCTCCATTTTCCCCTTTCAGAAGAACAATCGACAAAATTTGCGGATATCTACCAACTACGAACTTTCTTACAACTTCACAATCTTTTTATTCTTAATTCCTTGCGTCGCGTTGCGTGTGTCAACAACAAGTTTGGCATTTTTAACAATCGCTTTGTAATCAATATTTGAATGCGCGGTTAAAATGACAACGCAGTCCTGTGATTTGATAAGCTTATCGCTGTATGCTTTTGATTTGATAATTCCGCCGTCCCATTTAAACTGGGGAACATAAGGATCATGATAACTTACTTTCGCGCCGCGGCTTTCAAGATACTCGTAAACATCAAGTGCGGGAGATTCACGCAGATCATCAATATCTTTTTTATAAGCCATTCCAAGAATAAGAATTTTTGAGTTTTTGATTGATTTCGCTTTGTCGTTGAGTGCATCACTGATCAACGCGATAACATATTCCGGCATTGAAGAATTAACTTCATCGGCAAGCTCGATGAACCGCGCCTTATAATCGAGAGTTTTTAATTTCCATGAAAGATATAACGGGTCAATAGGAATACAATGCCCACCGAGACCCGGTCCCGGATAAAACGGCATAAAGCCGAACGGTTTTGTTGCTGCAGCATTAATTACTTCCCAGACATCAACATCGAGATATTTGCACATAATCGCGATTTCGTTTGCGAGACCAATATTAATACTTCTGAAAGTATTTTCGAGAAGTTTTGTCATTTCAGCTGCCGTGCACGAGGAAACAGGAATAATTTTTTCTATTACTGTTCCATAAAGTTCAGCAGCAATTTTTGTGCATGCTTTTGTGACTCCGCCAACAACTTTCGGTGTGTTATGAGTTTGGTAAACCGGATTCCCGGGGTCAACACGTTCAGGTGAAAAAGCAATAAAAACATCTTCACCTACTTTCAAACCTTTTTCTTCCATTAACGGAATAATTAGTTCATTTGTGCTGCCGGGGTAAGTTGTACTTTCAAGAACAAAAAGAAGCGGCGATTTTATGTGAGGAAGAATCGCGTCACGAGCGGAAAGCATATAAGAGATATCCGGATCGCCTGTTTTTCCGAGCGGAGTCGGCACACAAATCGACACGCAATCGATTTTTTTGATTGCCGAATACTCAGTTGTCGCTTTAAGTTTTCCTGATTTAACGAGTGATTTAAGTAGTTTACTGTCAACATCATCGATATAATTCTGCCCTTTGTTGATTTTTTTCACTTTATCAACACTAACATCGATTCCTGTAACATCAAATCCGGCATTGGCAAATTCAACAGCGAGTGGCAGACCAACGTATCCGAGTCCCACTACGGCGATTTTAGCGGATTTATTTTGTATTTTTTTTTGTAAAGCTTCTGATTTTTTCATTTTTTTAGTTTTTGTTTTTTATAAATTTCGGATTCTGATAACACACCCCGTCTGCTCCGCAGCCACCGCACCCGGCATACGCGGGTTCCGAGATTTCGAGAGGGGAATTACCGCCGGTCCTCCGACCTTAATTTATTACACCTTTAAAGTATTTAATTGTACGTTTTAATCCTTCTTCAAGATCAATTTTTGGTTCCCAGCCCAACTTTTCTTTCGCGAGAGAAATATCCGGTTTACGCTGCATCGGGTCGTCCTGGGGTAAAGGTTTATTAATTATTTTTGAATTTGAATTTGTAAGTTTAATTACCTTTTCTGCCAATTCAAGAATTGTAAATTCACCCGGATTCCCGAGATTTACCGGTCCGGTAAAATCATCTTTATTCATCATTTTGATTATTCCGGCGACAAGATCATCCACAAAACAAAAAGAACGCGTTTGCGCTCCGTCGCCATAGACAGTAATATCATGTCCCTGTAATGCCTGAACTATGAAATTAGAGACAACACGTCCGTCATTAGGCAGCATTCTATCTCCATAAGTATTAAAGATTCTGATGATTTTTGTATCAACATTATTTTGTTTACGATAATCGTACATTAAAGTTTCCGCAACACGTTTACCTTCATCGTAGCAGCTGCGCACACCGATGCAATTAACATGACCCCAGTAGTCTTCTTTTTGAGGATGAACTTTCGGATCACCGTAAACTTCTGACGTAGATGCCTGAAGGATTCTTGCTTTCACACGTTTTGCAAGACCGAGCATATTAAGAGCGCCAAGTATTGATGTTTTAACGGTTTTAACGGGATTATACTGATAAAAGCCGGGTGAAGCGGGACAAGCGAAATTATATATCTGATCCACTTCGAGTAAAATTGGTTCTGTAACATCGTGTCTGATAATTTCAAACCGCAAATTACTGCGCAAATGATTTATATTTTCCTTTCTGCCGGAAAAGAAATTATCAAGACAGATTACTTCGTTATCCTGCTCAAGCAGCGTTTCACAAAGGTGGCTGCCGATAAAACCGGCGCCTCCGGTTACAAGAATTCGTTTGTTGCTCATAATTTTTATTTGTTAATTTTATTTATCCGATTATTATTTACATTCCAAGCACATCTTTCATTGTGTAAATCCCCGGTTTTTTCCCCATAAGAAATCGCGCAGCACGCAATGCCCCTTTGGCAAATGCATCACGGCTGCTTGCTTTGTGCGTCAATTCAATTCGTTCCCCGTCAGCAGCAAAAATAACAGTGTGGTCTCCAACCACATCTCCGCCGCGTAACGAATGAACAGCGATTTCGCCTTTAGGTCGCGCGCCTGTATCGCCTTCCCGTCCGTATATTCTTTTTTCTTCCTTTTGCAGTCCGCGCCCTTCTTCAACCATTTCGGCTAATCTCACAGCTGTTCCGCTTGGCGCATCTTTTTTATGATGGTGATGCATTTCCACAATTTCGATATCATAATTTTCGTCAAGAATTTTCGCGGAATTTTTTGCGAGATCAAAAAGTAAGTTCACGCCAACGCTGAAATTCGGCGCATGAATCACAGGTATTTTTTTTGATGCGGACTCAATAGCAGCTGTCCCCTGTTCACTAACTGCCGTTGTACCAAAAACAACAGCGACATTCGCGTTCTCATAAATTGCAAGCCGGGATAAGATTCCGTCTGCGAGAGCGAAATCGATTACCGCGTCAGCATTTTCGCAAGCTGATTTCAGATCGTCTGCAATTAAAACACCGTTGGCTTCAATTCCGGAAACTGTTCCCGAATCCTTACCAATAAGCGGGCATTGCGGAATATCGACCGCGCCGACAATTTTCATATTTTCCATTTTGGTCGCGCAAGCGATGAGTCTTTTCCCCATTCTACCTGCCGCGCCGCAGATACAGATATTCATATTAAGATTGGATTAATGGATTAATGGATTAATGGATGACCATGCGATAATACGCATGTGATTTCATTAGTTGGGTTAAATCGTCCAATTTTTAATTTTTAATTTTTTAATTCTCTTGAATTCATTAGTATTATTAGTTATCAAACATCCGTTATGTGCGATAACTATTGCAGCAATAATCAAATCATTTGGACCTATAAGCTGGCCGGATTTTTCGAGTTTAGCCCTAATCTCAGCGTAAAAAACAGTTGCTTTATCATCGAAAGGAATAATCTCAAACGGAAACAAGAATTGTTCAATTATAGATTTCGTTTTAGACCTGAAACTACTTTTTTCAGCTCCGAGTAAGAGTTCAGCTTTTACAATTGACGGTATTTTAATGTCCTTTGGCGAGTGGCGTTTAAAATGTTCAACTATACTAGGATATTTATTTTTGATAGCATAAATACAAATATTAGTGTCAAGAAAATTCATAAACTCTCCCGCGGAACATCAAATTTCGCAGCCGTTTGCTCAGGTCGTTTCAAATCATTTTCATCAAGCGAACCGAAAATATCAAAATAATTTTCCGGCCAATCCGCTTTATTAAAAACGTTGGAAATTTTATTTTGAATTAGTTTTGACATTGAAATTTTTTCAATTTTAGCCGTTGTTTTTATTTGCCGAAGCAAGTCTTCCCCAACATATATATTCAAATGCGGCATAATAACTCCTAGTAAACTTATTATTATATTACATTTATTATATCAAAAGCCAACGGCAATTGCAAGTATAAAAACAAGTATATTTTAAATTACATCCATTATTTTTTCCACCACTGTTTCAGGTGAGATTTTCGCCATACATATTTCATT
>JAOZSF010000001.1:0-4919 GCA_029939815.1 bacterium | reverse complement strand
CCATTATTTTTTCCACCACTGTTTCAGGTGAGATTTTCGCCATACATATTTCATTATTCGGACATTTTCTTTTATAGCACGGTGCGCATTTTTTGTCGATTACAATCACATTTTTTTGTTGATTGTAAGGACCGTGCCGCACAGGATTTGTAGGTCCCATCAAAGCAACAACTTTCGCGCCTAATGAAGCAGCGCAGTGCATTGGTCCTGTATCGGTTGTCAGCACGAGTTTACTTTCGCTGCACAGGGCGAACAATTCACAAAGAGAAATTTTACCGGCTAGAGAAACGATTGCTGATTCTTTACATCCGTTTTCTATTGCGTGAAATATTACTTCTTCAGCGACATGGATTTCATTTTCGGCGCCGGTAAGAAAGATTTTCAGGCCGGTTTTTTTATAAAGCAAGGCGGCGGTTTTGCCAAAAAAGTTTGGCGGCCAGCTTTTTGTTTGCCATCTTGAGCCGACAACAAAAACGATAAAATCGTCATTATTGATTTTATATTTCCAGTTCAATGCGGGGATTTTTTCATTAAGTCCAAACCATTTCCATTTTGCTTTAGGTTTCTCATCGCCAAGTTTTTTTAAGACTTCAAGACAACAATCAACTGCATGCGTTTTATTTCGTTTTACATCAACTTTTCTGTTGTAAAAAAGGTGTGCGAATTCCCGCGCGTCAGAAAAGCCTATTCGAACAGGAGCTCCGGTAATAAATGTAAACCAGCCGCTTCTGAGTAATCCCTGAAGATCGATAACCACATCATATTTATTTCTTTTTAGTTCAAGGGAAATTTTGGATACATTTTTAATCCCCGAAAAAACAGAGTAAAAATGTTTCCACGCTCCACGTTCAAATTTAATAATTTTATCTACGCCGGCCATTTCTACAAGGTCAGCATATTCAGAATTAACAAACCAGTGAATTTCGCAATCAGGGAAAATCTTTCTGAGTCGCGGAACAATTACAAGTCCGTTAATCACATCGCCAAGCGCGCTTGGTTTTATAACGAGGATTTTCATTGATGTATTTAATCAACCTGGATTTTGTCTTAATAATTTAGACAGCTTCTACGTCAGTAATTTCAGGAACTTCAGCTTTCAAAGTTTCAAGAACAAAACCTTTCAATGTAATTAACGCGCCGGGGCATCCACCGCAAGCGCCTTTCAGTTTCACCTGAACGACATTTTCGCTTGTAACATCGACGAGTTCGCAAGAACCGCCGTGAGTTCCGAGTGCGGGATTAATTTTTTCATCGACGATTTTCTGTATTTTTTCTTTCATAACTTGATTCCTATTTGTAATATGTTATAATAAGTAAGTATTATTTATTGTACTGAACAACGACATTTTTTGCAATAGAAATATGATTTGACATTTAATCCTCTTTAGGCGGATCTTCGACAAACAATCCTCCTTAGGCGGATATTCGACAAATAACGATTAGCAATTAACGATTAACGATAAACGATTGATGCTTTTTAACAATACACTCACTCGAAAGAAAGAAGAATTTGTTCCATTGAACGACCGGCAGGTTTTTATGTACACCTGCGGTCCGACGGTTTATAATTTCGCGCATATTGGAAATTTTCGCGCAAACGTCACTTATGACCTTGTAAAACGCTGTTTAAAATTCAGAGGTTATAACGTGAAACACGTTATGAATATAACTGATGTTGACGATAAAACCATCCGCGATTCCATCGCTGCAGGAATTACTCTGAAAGAACTTACAGATAAATACACCGCCGCTTTTATGGATGATTGCAAGACGCTGCGGATTATTGCACCGGATATTTATCCGCGAGCAACGGAAAACATTCCACAGATGATAAAACTTATCGGCGAGCTTATCGACAAGGGGTTTGCATATAAAGCTGCGGACAACTGCGTATATTTTTCCATTTCGAAATTTCAAGATTATGGGAAATTGTCCCACCTTAATTTGAAGGAATTAAGACAAGGCGACCGCGTGGCAAATGACGAATACGACAAAGAAAACGTTTCCGATTTCGCTCTGTGGAAAGCATGGACAGAGAATGACGGAGAAGTGAAATGGGACAGCCCGTGGGGACCGGGCAGACCGGGCTGGCATCTTGAATGCTCAGTTATGGCGCGTGAATTTCTTGCTGACACGATTGACATTCACATGGGAGGTGAGGATTTAATTTTCCCGCATCACGAAAATGAAATTGCACAAAGTGAGGCAGCTACCGGTAAACCTTTTGTTAAATACTGGATTCATAACGCTTATCTTCTCGTCGAAGGCAAAAAAATGTCAAAATCTCTTGGAAATTTCTTTACAGCTCGGGACATAATGGAAAAAGGATGGACCGGAAGAGAAATCAGATACGTTCTTCTTTCAACTCATTACCGCCGACAATTGAATTTTACTTTTGACGGACTTCACGCGGCACGTAGCGCGTTGCAGCGGCTGGATGATTTACGTGAAAAGCTTGGTAACGAAAATTCAGAAGGTGAAGTTGCAGCAGAAATAATGGAAGCTGTCAGTTCCGCGCGTGAAAAATGGATTGCAGCACTTGATGATGATTTAGATATCAGTTCTGCTCTCGCCGGATTGTTTGATTTTGTACGTGAAGCGAACAGATTCATCGAGTCAGGAAAAATAAATAAAAACGGCGCAAAAATTATTCTAGAGTTTCTTGATGCTACGGATGCAGTTCTTGATGTGAAAAAAGCTGAAAATGAAATCCCGGATGAAATCATTAGACTTGCTGAAGAAAGAACAACTGCAAGAAAAGAAAAAAACTGGGAGCGCGCGGACGAAATACGCGATCTATTGAAAGAAAAAGGATATACTATTGAAGACACCCCGGAAGGGCCGCGTGCAAAGAAATTGTAGCCGACCTCGCTGAGGTCGGAATTATTCCGCAGCCAACGGCAGCGGCTACAAAAGCATAAAAGGATCAATCGACATTTTTTGTTGATTACATTCGACAAGAAATGTCGATTAGAAATTATTGAATAACTTTTGCATTTAGAAAAACGGAATGAAAAAAAATCCTAAACAAGGTATATTTATAACAATTGAAGGTCCGGACGGCTGCGGGAAAAGCACTCAAGCGGAAATTCTTGTCGCTTACCTAAAAACAAAAAGTATTCCCGTAATCTTAACACGCGAACCGGGTGGCTGTTCAATCGGTGAAGAGATAAGAGAAATACTTCTTAAACCGCGCGGCGAGCAAATTTTGAGTGATGAAACTGAATTATTTCTTTTCGCGGCAGCACGTGCTCAACACGTCCGTGAAACTATTTTGCCCGCAATGAGTATTGGAAGTGTGGTTATTGCTTCAAGATTTATTGATGCCACTACCGCTTATCAAGGGTATGGACGCGGGATTCCGATTGAGAGTATTCGTGATGTAAATGAGCTTGCAACCGGCGGACTAAAACCTGATTTAACAATTATTCTTGATATTGACTCAGAAAAAGGAATTCACAGAGCTCGTGGCGTTAATGAAGAAACTCCCGCGGGAGAAGTTGACAGAATCGAAGCGGAGTCAATCACATTTCATAAACGGGTGCGAAACGGTTACCTTGAAATTGTGAAGAATGAACCTGAAAGGTGTGTATTAATTGACAGTGACAGACCTATTTCCGAAGTGTCCGGAGATATTATGAACTGCATCACGGAACGATTTGACGTATAATGACATTTAATGAATTAAAAGAATATCAGCCGGACGCTGTTAATTTA
The DNA here is from genome assembly GCA_029939815.1 of bacterium. Taxonomy (GTDB): domain Bacteria; phylum Auribacterota; class UBA3054; order UBA3054; family B51-G9; genus B51-G9. The sequence goes on along the minus strand of JAOZSF010000001.1, from coordinate 1,202 downwards.
CTAAAAAGGGCGGTCGAATCGAACCGGCTTTCACACGCGCTTATTTTTGCGAGTCCCGGTGAGGTTGGCGAGATAGCGCTTGCGATGCGTCTATCGCAGTTTTTGCTTTGCGAGTCCCCTGTTTCTTCATTGGAGCCGTGCGGTAAATGTAAGAGCTGCAAGTTATTTTTAGAAAACGGTCATCCCGATTTTCATGAAGTAAAACCTAAGGGATTATTGCGCGCAATTAAAACAAGTGATATGCTTGCAATGATAAAATCACTGCAAAACACTTCTCATTCAGGTTATGGGAAAGTAGTGATAATTCACCAAGCGGAAACTCTGCGCAAAGAAAGCGCGAACAGATTTCTGAAAACATTAGAGGAACCGACAGCAAAAACATACTTTATACTTTTAACTTCGCGTGTTGAGCGTTTGCTTCCAACAATAAAATCGCGTTGTCAGATTTTCAGAATGAAACCGTTTAGCGATGAAGTTCTTCTTAAAAAAGCCGAAAAAGAACTTAAAATCAGCGGCGAAAATCTTGAACTTGTATGCCTACTCGCCTCCGGCAGGTGGCGCAGGGCGGTTCAACTTTCAAAAAATATTGACAAATATAAAGAGCTTGTAAAGCGGCTTGCCGAAATTCTTTCCGAGCGAGACAATGCTACATCTTCTGCTGTTATTTTTGCGAAGAGTATTTTGAAAGAAAAAAAAGATGACAGAAAGAAATTTGAAGAGAAAAGCAAAAAAGAAATTTCAGCTAAGAAAAAGGAATTATCGGACCTCGACCCAACGGTAAGAAAAGAAATTATCGCTGAATTCGAAATGCAGTTGAAATCTGAGCAGGGCGCGATTGAGCGAGATGACAAAGCGGGACTTTTTGAGGCTATGGACGCGCTCTGGCGCGACGTTTTAACATACAAAGCTACTGAAGACGCGGATTTACTTTTACATAAATTCATGAAATCCGCAATAGTAAAACTTGCTGGAAAATATTCCGAAGATGAGGTGATTAGAAATTTAAATAATATTAATGTTGTTCGCGGGCCTACGGTATATTTAAATACGAGACTTGATATCATCCTGCAAGGACTTTTATCTCAGGCGGCATCAAAGTCCGCTGAATTTACACCATTAAGAGCCGCAATTGTAGCAACGGGACTTTAATGGATTGATGGATTGATGGATTGATGGATTGATGGATTGATGGATTGATGGAT
>JAOZSF010000077.1 GCA_029939815.1 bacterium | reverse complement strand
AACATACAATTCAGCGAAAAAATAAAGGAAAAAGATTACGGGTAACCGTTGTCGGACTCGACTGGCCTATTGATAAAGGTGAATGGATTCATCTTATTGCCGGCAGAATAATACAACAAAATCATTATGAAATGATAGCTGACAAATCGCTGGGACTGCGCCTTGGCGAAAAAATACAATTGGGAAAAAATTCTTATACGGTGGTCGGCATTACTTCAAGCATGATTAGTTCCGGCGGGGATGGAATAGGCTTCTTTACCGTTCAGGATGCCCTGGATATTCAGTTTGATAAATCCGGAGAAGCAATTCGTCTCGAAAAAAACGCTAGAGTGGCACGAATGGGAAATAGTGACCTGGGCTTTAGACAGCCGGGCTTAATTGAATTCGCATCTCAGGATTCATCGCAATTGCCGGGGTTGGCAAAACCGCAGGTTAGCGCCGTGATTCTTAAGCTCAGCCCCGGAGCGAATAAGAAACAGGTTATGAATGTTATAAATGGCTGGAAAGATGTTTCTGCATACACAAACGAGGGTGAAAGACAATTGCTGCTGAAAGGCTCGGTAGAAAAAGTAAGAAAGCAAATAGGGCTTTTCCGGGTGCTTTTAACGATTATTTCCGCGATTATAATGGCTTTGATTCTTTACACACTAACTTTGGATAAAATTCACAGTATTGCGTTGTTGAAACTTATAGGTTCATCGAACTTTATGATTTTAAAAATGATTTTACAGCAGGCGTTTATTTTAGGCTTTTCCGGTTATACTATCGCTTATTTTATGGGACAGAAAATTTTTCCGAAATTTCCAAGAAGAGTTATTTTATCAAATGATGACCTTGTTCAGCTCGCCGTTATCGTTTTTTTTATATCCATTATTTCAAGTGTTCTCGGTATTTGGAAAGCATTAAAAGTAAAACCTAATGAAGCGTTAAATTAAGAAAATTATGGAAAAGGAAATTGCAATTCAGGTTAACGACTTAAAAAAAGTTTATGGCAGCGGAAATACCGAAGTCATTGCAATGCAGCATGCGTCCATGCATGTAGCTTATGGCGAAATTGTAGCACTTTTAGGTCCCAGCGGCGCCGGGAAGTCAACTTTTCTTACCGCCGTGGGTTTAATTAATCCGCCAACTCAGGGACAAATTAGAATTAGCGGAGAATTAGTTTTAGATGGTCCACAGGCACAGGTTAATTTAAGAGTTTTTAGAAGAAAACATATCGGATATGTCTTTCAAAAATCAAACCTGATTCCTTTTCTTACCGCGAGAGAAAATGTCCAGATCGCCCTCGAAATTAATAATCAAACCATAAAACAATCCAAAAAACGCGCCATGGATCTGTTAAGTGAACTGGGAATGAAAGACCGCGCAAATAATTATCCCGCTATGCTTTCCGGCGGGCAACAGCAGCGTGTTGCAATTTGTCGCGCTTTAGCAAACCAGCCGGCAGTTATCCTTGCTGATGAACCGACAGCGGCGTTAGACAGCCATTTGGGGCGAAAAGTTATGGAACTGTTCAAGGATATTGCTCATAAACACGGAACAGCAGTAATTGTCGTAACCCACGACCAACGCGCGCTGGACGTGTTTGATTCTATTTATGAAATGGAAGATGGCGTTATCGGTCACAAAAAATAATTATTTCGCGCTTAACGCGTACATCGCAACTCCGGCCGCCACAGATGCGTTGAGTGAATTAATTTTTCCGTACTGATTAATTTTCACAATATAATCTGCCATATTAATGATAAATTGTCCCACGGATTTATTTTCTCCACCAATTACAAGTAGAATTTTCTTTGTCGATTCTTCCGGCAGGTCATCTATTGTAACATTGCCTTTGCCATCAAGCACAACGATTGAATATCCTGCCTCTTTAGCTTTTTTAGCATAACTGTTTGCAAAATGTTCTTTTGTAATGTTCATAAATTCCGCCGCTCCGGCAGAAACTTTTACAACTGATGGATAAACATCCGGAACCCCTCTTCTCGGCAGTAAAACATTTTTAAAACCGAAAATTTCAGCGCTGCGTAAAATCGCGCCGACATTATGAGGGTCTTCAACATTATCTATCAGCAGAATCCTGTCGCTTTCCAATGTTTTTTCAAAAGAAATATAAGGATAATGCGAGCAGTAAAGAACTACACCCTGATTATCACGTGAATTACAAAGCTGAATTAATTTCCCTTTATCGACAGGCTCAACAGGAATATTATTTTGTTTACACAAATTTACAAGTTTTTCAATTCGCTTATTATTTGATAAACTTTGATTTATATAAGCACGGATAAATTTTCTCCGCCCGGCTCTTATTGCTTCAAAAACAGGATTAAGGCCGTAAAGATATTCGTTTGTGGAAAAAGAAGAAGTCATTGGATTATTGGATTGGTGGATTAAATCCCCTCTTGAGAGGGGTGGCGCACAGCGCCGGGGTGTGTCATTCGGATTATTGGAAACATAGTTCCCCTAATTCCCATCACTCCCATATTATACTAAATTTAATATCGCGATAAAATGGCAAATACTCCCGCACAGCACGAAAATATGCCAAATTCCATGATGATGGTGAAGTTTATGCCATAAGTAAAAAGTTATTCCGGCTGTATAAAAAAATCCGCCGATTAAAAGCCAGATTAGTGTCGCGTGAGGAAGTTGCGCAATCAATTGTTTAGCGAACGCGATGCACATCCAGCTCATCAATAAATAAACAATTGTAGAAATAAAATTGTATTTATGGACAAACATCGATTTATAAATTATCCCTATCAAAGCGATTGACCAAACGATTATCGCAAGTATCCAACCCGTTTTGCCGCCAAGTCCTATAAGAGCAATCGGGGTATAGGTACCCGCAATCAAAAGATAAATTGAGCAGTGATCGGCGACTCTGAAAAAATGCCGCACTTTCGGAGAAAAACCTGAATGATACAAAGTCGAAGAAATATACAGGGTAATCATTGACAACCCATAAGCGGTAAAACTTATAAACATTTCTAAATTATGCTGCCTGGCAGAAAAAAACATCAAAGCAGCAAGTCCAAGAATACTCAACCCCGCCCCGATAAGATGAGTGATAAAATTCATCTTTTCCTCAGCTAAAGAATAATCAACATATTTTTTTTCTTTTGGCATGAAATTTATAGTTCTTGCGTCTTTTGCGCCTGTTGCGTTAAGTTTTTGTTTGTAAATAGCGCTACAAGTTCAAAATGTTTTGTATGCGGAAATAAATCCAACGGCTGTATCTTTTCTAAAATATAGCCCGCGTCAACAAACTTTCTCGCGTCACGCGCAAACGTAGCCGGTCCGCATGAGACATAAACAAGTTTTGGCGGTTTGATTTTTTTAATTGAAGACACAACTTTATTGGTTAAACCGTTTCGCGGAGGGTCAACAATACAAACATCAATTTTTGTCGATTGATCGACGAATTTACGGAGATAAATTTCAGCTGTTTCAGCAGAAAATTCAGCATTATCTATTTTCATTTCTTTAGCGTTACGTTTCGCGTAAACAATGCTTTGTTCAAGCGATTCAACACCGTAAACCTGTTTGACTTTGTCAGCCATCATAAGTCCGAAAACGCCAACGCCGCAATAAATATCGGCAAGAACATCAGATTCTTTAGGTTCAGCGAAATCAGTAATTACTTTTATAAGGTCGGGTAAAATAAATTTATTTACCTGAAAAAAACCTGAATATGGGCTGTAAAATTTTTTGTCATTCACATCAAAATAAATGCTTTTATCTTCAATTGGCTTACGCGTTTTTAAATCGTAAGGTCCGGAACAAACCACATTATGATCGTCCTTAAAATAACAGTAAGGTTTTCCTGAATGAGTTCTTATGACAAGAAGTTTCTCAGGACTCCTCATAGGAAATTTTGAGAAATCATCCTGGAGCTCAAAGAGATGGCACTTATCAAGCGGAAAAATCTCACGAGGTCGGCTGCCTTTTATACAAAATCCGTATTCATCTTCGCCACGGGGATGAAGATCAATTCTGTTGCGGTATCCTGTAGTTTCTTTCGATTGAATCATAGGCAGGATTTTTAATGAATCGTCAAATCCGCCGAGGCGGGTCATAATATCTCGCAGTTGTTTTTCGAGAGCGCGCAGCTGGCATGTGTAATCAAGATGCTGATATTGACAGCCGCCGCATTTCATAAAATGCTTACAAAAAGGTTCAACGCGTTCCGGCGACGGTTTAATTATTTCAACCGGTTTGGCGAAATAAAATTTTTTCTTTCTGCGGATAATTTCCGCCTTGACGGTTTCGCCTGTGATTGTAAACGGAACAAAAACTACGCAGTCGTCCATTCTGCCAACGCCGTCCCCGCCGAAAGCGATATCTGTAATTTCGAGTTCAACTATATCTTGTTTATTAAGTTTCATAAAATAAAAAATGTTAAAAATCCAACTATAAATAATTCAGTTACAAATTATAGTTAAATCGGTATTTTTTGTATAGAGGGGAAAATCAAAAAAATTTTAGTAATATCTTCTGTTAATAAACAATTGATAAATAATAATAAATAACAAATAAAAAGCCGGCTCGGGAATTGAAACAGTTAATCCCTTTATGCAAAAATTGGCGGTAGAATTTATATTTGTAAAATCTATCCATTCCACTCCGTTCAAGAAATAACTTTCTCCTCCTTTGGCGGATGACTCCACAATAGTTTTCTCAGCGTAGTTCTCGATGGATTTTAAATATTCCTCGAAATTAAATTCAGGTTGCGGTTCAGGCTTTTTATCATAGAGCAAAACAGGAATTTCAGATGTCCTGTCATAAGCCTGCCCTCCGGCTGAAAACTCAACAAAAACACAAAACTGCTGCCCGCTGATTAGTGGAATTTCCATGTTTAGATCAACGGTGTGAAAACCTGTGAATTCAAAAGTACCCGTTTGAGAAATTAATTCACCTGAAAGACTGCCGTTAGTGAAAGAATCATAAATTTTTATTGAATATCCAGCATTATTTGTTGCCGTATAAAAGCTCACCGCGGAAAGATTTTCATTATCTTTGGCGTAAAAAACATTAAAAGCGGAATTGGAAATAAAAGTATCACGCCATCCGTGATAATCGTGATAATAAATATTTTTATATGTTTGCCGAGAAACATTTTTGAAGGAAACAGCGCCCATTTCAGGGTGCTTTCCGCAATGCTTATCGTAATACGAAATCCAAAAATAACCGCCTCCGTTCCAACCGCTTCCCCAACTGTTTTTACAAAGCCATGCACCGTTAGTTGGCGCCTGAGTAACTTTATTGTCGTTCCAACCGGCTATGGCAATTGCGTGATTCGGCTCGTTTAAATCTGATGGGGGCTGATAATGAGTACCGCCGCTGTAAAATCCACTGCCGTAATACATACAGGTTCCAATCGCGCCTCTTTCCATAATAACTTTCTTAATAGTTTCAATGTTGTATAGACTGTCATCATCTTTAAGCCATTCAATATGTCGCGGATAAAAATAATGATAAGTATTGCTTGCTCTTTCCGGTGCCGGAGAATATGATTGACCGTCTGAATCTCTTACTGCGCCATCGCCTCTCGTCATATAAGCTGCCGCGACAAGATAATCACCGCCTTGATGAACTTCAAGTCCCGCGCCGTCCGGCGGAGAGATATCATCGTTGTTATTTTGATTAAAGCCGTTCCACCAATCAAGATGATATTCCGCGAGATTTGGTTCTCCGGTTTCGTTTTCGGCTGACCAGTTGCCGGTCACTTTTAAATTACTTTCCATAGCAGCCATTGTGCCGAAAGTCCAGCATGTCCCGCCGGACTGACTTTTTACGGATGTCATTTTGTTGGTCCCGTTAACATCTCGTAAGTCAAAAACGGAAGGAAGTGCGGCGTATGAACTCAAGTTCAAAGTCGCGAAAACAAATAAAATAATAAAAATGTAATAAAAATTCATAACAATATTTTATCATAAAAACATAAAAAATGCTTTCTATGAATTCGCCCTATTGCAAAATTAAAGGCTTTTTTGTATAATACCACTCCCTAATAACTAAGAAATATATAAAGGAAATGAAACTCGGTGTTAATATTGATCATGTGGCAACACTGCGGGAAGTTCGGAAAGCAATTTTCCCGGATCCCGTTAAAGCAGCGGCAATCGCTGAAATGGCCGGCGCGGACGGAATTACAGTCCATCTTCGCGAAGACCGCCGCCATATTCAGGATCGTGATGTCATTTTGCTCATGAAAACAATTGACACTAAACTCAACCTCGAAATGGCAATTGCTGATGATGTGGTTGATAAAGCTCTTGAATATAAACCGCAATGCGCGTGCCTCGTTCCGGAAAAAAGAGAGGAACTGACTACCGAAGGCGGGTTGAACGTTCTTGATAATATTACTGAAGTTACAAGGGTGACAAAAATGCTTCAGGATAACGGCACGGTTGTAAGTCTGTTTATCGACCCTGCGGAAGAACAGATAAAAGCCGCTGCGGAAACCGGCGCGAAATTCATCGAACTTCACACAGGTGAATTTGCAAATGCCGAAAATGAAATTGAGCAGATGAAAGAGCTTGATAAATTAATCATCGCTTCAGAACTTGCTCATAAATTTGGGATAAGAATTAACGCGGGACACGGATTGAACTATCATAATGTTAGTTTAATGCACAAAGTTCCGCATTTGGAAGAATTGAATATTGGACATTCAATTATAGCACGGGCAGTGTTTTCAGGATTGGAAACGGCGGTCCGTGATATGAAAGAATTAATAAGTTGATAGTATGTAATAACGAATAATCCGCCTTAGGCGGATCTACGACAAATAACGAATAACGAACAACTAAATAATAATAAGCCGGGAAACGAAGCTTTATTCGATTATCCCGTCTGCAAAAAGGAGTAAGAAAATGGCAGTAGTAGCAATCAAAGAATTACTTGAAGCAGGAGTTCACTTCGGTCACCAAACAAGAAGGTGGAATCCTAAAATGGACAAATTTATTTTCGAAGAAAGAAATGGAATTCACATTATCGACCTTCAAAAAACACAGCGCCTGCTCGATTACGCAACACAGTACGCTCGTAATATAGCAAAAGAAGGCGGAAAAGTCCTCTTCGTGGGTACAAAAAAACAGGCCGGAGACGCAATCAGGGAAGAAGCTGAAAAATGCGGAATGCCTTATGTGTCTGAAAGATGGCTTGGCGGCATGCTTACAAACATGAAAACAATTCGTAAGTCAATTGGCCGTCTCGTAGAAATTGAAGAATTAGAGAAAAACGGCATATTGGTAACATTACCTAAAAAAGAGCAGGCAAAACTTCGCCGCGAACTTTCAAAACTTAATAAAAATCTCGGCGGTATCAGGGATATGAGTTCAATACCTAAAGCCATTTTTATTATTGATATTAATAAAGAACATATCGCCCGCGCAGAAGCTAAAAAACTCGGAATGGTTGTTATCGCACTCGTTGATTCAAACTGCGATCCTGAAAAAGTTGATTTCGTGATCCCGGGAAATGATGACGCGATGAGCTCAATCAAATTAATCGCCGGTTCAATCAGTAAGGCTGTAGCTGAAGGTGTGGAATTTTATAAACAGGAAGAAGAAATTCGCAAAAAACGCGTCGCGGAAGAAAGAAAGAAAAATAAAGAGAAAAAATCTACCGCTAAAAAAGCTTCCGTTAAATCTAAAAACCTTCAGAAAGAACTCGCTGCAAGAGCAGTTGCAAGTGCAGAACCTGAAACAGCACCGAAAGCTGAGTCAACTGACGAAGTTAAAGAGGTTAAAAAGGCAGTTGAACCTAAGAAAGAGAAAAAAACCACTAAAAAAGCTGAAAAAGTTGAAGCCGAAGAAAAAACAG
>JAOZSF010000076.1 GCA_029939815.1 bacterium | reverse complement strand
AATCAAGCGCCTTTTTTATTAGGGCTCTTGCATAGTGATACAATTATAATATAATCCTAAATAACGCACATATTAGCCTCGAAAAGTCAAGAGAGTGTAAAAATTCGTTGCCGCTTTTAAAGTTTATTCAAAAGGATCAGAAAGCTTCCTTACATTCTAATCATAATTTTCTTGTTTCAACTACCCGAACTTTAGTTCTATTGATGGTTTACCGTATCATTAATGATCGGTTCCAGGCACACATTTTGGCTACGCCGCGTTTTCGTTTTTAAAAAACTAATTCCACAGGCTATAGAAACCGCTTACTTACCCACTCATTTTTACACAGAGGCTCTACTTATTTGCTTATCCGCGCGTTTTTGATATAATAACGATTCATTAATATCAACTGAAAATATTATGAAAAAACTTATTATTGCAAAACCGGATAAAACACTCCATAAGGAACAACTTGCGCAAATATTCGCAATGACTTTTCCGATGAATAACTATTATGAAATGTATCAATATGCCCTTGACAGATACTTTTATAACAGCCATTACGATTGGGAAAACTCACGTGTAGGCTTGATTGACGACAAAATCGTTTCTCATTTCGGTATTTGGAATTATCAAATAAGAATAGGAAAGGCAAGGCTGAAATCAGCAGGGGTAGGCGCAGTGCTTACTCACGGCGAACACAGAAAACACGGTTATTTGACAAAAACCGCCACAGCCGCTCTTGAAGCGGTAAAAGAAGCGGGTTATGATTTCAGTATTCTTTTTGGTATTCCGAATTTTTATCATAAATTCGGATATTCTCGAGCGTGGAATAATACTCACTATAAAATATCGATCGATAACTTGCCGAAAGAGAAGCCGGAACTATCTGTAAAAAAATTAAAAAAATCGCAATATCCTGAAACAGAAAAATTGTATAATAATGTTACTAAGACTCTTACAGGAACCGCTGTTCGCCCGACTTACAGTCTTTACGACAAAAAAGAATCGGGATATTGTTGGACAGATAAAAGCGGCAAAATTACAGGATATATTTTTGTTAAAACGCACCCCGGCGAACTTGAATGTATTGAAGCCATTGGTGATGTTGAACAAATATTTCGCACGTTAGTATTAATCGCTAAAAAAACATTGGTTAAAAATATCAATTTTTCGTTTCTGCATTATGAGTTGCCAATAGCCAAAGCAATCAGGCGAAAAAACTGCACTATCGAAAAACATTACCAGGCGTGCGGCGGTCCGATGGCAAAAATTGTGAATTTAAGAACAATGTTTCGAAAAATGGAAACTGAATTATCGGAAAGAATTAAAAAGTCATTAATACCTGATTATAAAGGCGAACTTTTGATTTCGAACGCGGAAGAAAGAATCAATCTGAAGATACGTGGTGGGAAAGTTGTTGTTTCCGATAGCTCAAAAACCAAAAATTGTATTAAAGGCGATTACAGATTAGCTGAACTTATTTTAGGAACAGATGAACCTTATGAGACAGCCGAAGCGACCGGGATAAAGTTTAGTGGAGACGGAAAGAAACTTGCCGGCATATTATTTCCGAACAGACACCCGCAACAGATGATTCGCGATTTTTTTTAATAACAGAACAATTGTTTTTATTAACAGGACGATTTAAACAGTACGATTATAATTTACTATAAATTGAAATTTGCTTCGCTAATTTTAATTTCATCCGAGCGACAAAAACTAAACAAAACTTATTGCGAAAATAACAGAACGACAATTACAAATTACGATTTACGAATTGAATCATTAAATAATTAAATCACAAAATAATCATGGAAGTAATAATTAGACCTACAGCAGATGCAGCAGCAGAATTAACCGCGCAAATTATTAAGAGAGCTGTAACAGAAAAACCAAATCTCGTACTTGGACTCGCAACCGGTGGAACAATGGAAACCGTTTACGACAAACTCGTGCGTGAGTACAAAAAAAATGGGTTGGATTTTTCATTAACACGAACATTTAATCTTGATGAATATATTGGATTACCACCTGAAGATGAGAATTCATACAGATATTATATGAACAAGAATTTGTTTTCAAGAATAAATATCGATTTAAGAAACACTCATCTTCCGAATGGTATGGCGGAAAATTATGCTGCTGAAGGCGATAAATATGAGCAGTTAATAAAAGAAAACGGCGGAATCGATTTACAACTTCTCGGTATCGGTCGTTCAGGTCATATAGGTTTTAATGAGCCACTTTCCGCTTTGCAGTCGAGAACGCGTGAAAAAGCGCTTACACCTGTTACTTATGAGCAAAATTCCATTTACTTCAATCCGCCTGAGAGCATGCCTAAGCGGGCATTCACAATGGGAATAGGAACGATCCTTGACGCGCGAAAAATAGTTTTACTTGCAACCGGAGAAGCTAAAGCTGAAATAATAGCTAAGGCAGTGGAAGGACCGGTAACATCAATGATTTCAGCGAGCGCACTGCAACTTCATCCCAAAACAACAGTAATTGTTGATGAAGCAGCAGCGAGAGATTTAAAGGAAACTGAATATTACCGTTGGCTTTTCGATAACGAGCCTGAATGGGAGGAATACAAGAAATAATTATGAATTGAAACGCATGAATTTTCAGGTACTTGCATTATTAAGTTAAAATTTGTATAATTACTGCCCTGAAATGATATTGGGAATTTTTCACTGTCAATTCATAATAAAATTCATGAATTTTATTGCCGAAGTAGCTCAGCTGGTAGAGCAGCGGTTTTGTAAACCGCAGGTCGTCGGTTCAAGTCCGTCCTTCGGCTCCAGATATTATCACTCTTGAAGTGATAGACAATTTATTCTTTAAGTGGGGAGATACCGAAGCGGTCAAACGGGGCAGACTGTAAATCTGTTGGCTTTCGCCTTCGGAGGTTCGAATCCTCCTCTCCCCACCATTTAGAGATTGATTAATTGGTTAATTGCTGAATTGAAAATTACCAAATTCATAAATTATTCAATTACTAAATTATATTGTGGTGATTTTACAATTGCTCCACGTTAAAAATGTGCTAAAAAGTATTAGGCGTCTTGCTTTTTAGCGGACGCTTTTTTCATTTTATATGACATCAAATATAAAAATACAGCCTGAAAACTGGGATGATCCCAGTACTGCTGCAACATCATCCGGCGGCAGCAAAATATTCACGCAAAAAAAGCATGTCACTTTTGAAGATGGAATTGTTTTAACTTCCGGTGAAATAATTTCTCCACTTACCATCGCTTACGAAACTTTCGGCTCCATTTCCCCCAAAAAAGATAATGTTATTCTTATAGATCACGCATTAACCGGTGACAGTCATTGTGCCGGATATTACACTGAGAGCGATGCTAAACCGGGCTGGTGGGACCCGCTTATTGGTCCTGGAAAAGCATTTGACACCAACAAATATTTTATAGTTTGCTCAAACTGTCTCGGCGGGTGTGAAGGCACAACAGGGCCTGCATCAGTCAACCCCAAAACCGGAAAACCTTACGCTTTATCTTTCCCTGTAATTACGATAAGGGATATGGTAAACGCGCAGCATAAACTGCTTGACCATCTTGGAATCGACAAATTACTTGCCGTATCAGGCGGGTCGATGGGCGGAATGAGCGTTTTAGACTGGGCGGTAGCTTATCCTGAAAAGGTAAGGAGTATAATTCCTGTATCAACCTGCGGCAGATTATCGCCTCAAGGGATAGCATTTTCCGAAGTTGAGCGTCAAGCGATAATCAGCGATCCGAACTGGAACAACGGAAATTATTACAATGGAGAATTACCTGCAAACGGTCTTATAATTGCCAGAATGATTGGTCATATAACTTATCTTTCCTCCGAATCAATGTTAAGAAAGTTCGGTCGCCGCACGCGAAACAACGATGCGAATTCAAGATTTGGCAAACAATTTGAGATAGAAAGTTATCTTCACTATCAAGGGGATAAGTTTGTAGAGCGATTTGATGCCAACAGTTATATTTATTTAACGAAAGCAATGGATTTTTATGACATTGCTGAAGGTTGCAAAACATTTGAAGATGGAGCTGCACAAATAAAATCCAAAGCTTTATTTATTTCATTCAGGTCAGACTGGCTTTTCTCCCCAAGAGAAACAGCGGAATTAGTTGACGCAATGAGAAAGTCGGGTCGCGAGGTAGATTATCATGAGATTGAATCCGAATACGGTCATGACGCGTTTCTCGTTGAATACCCGAAGTATTCATATTTAATTTCCCGATTTATCGAGCGAGTGTATCGATTTTACAATAATGATTAACCCAAAAACTAAAATGAGCAAAGCGAGAAATCTCTCATGTATATTTTTAATTGCGTTTGTATTTAATGCTTTTCAATTATCAGCTGCCGGCACAAGTAAGAAAAGTTATAGATGCATTAACGTTAAGAAATGTAATTTCATAATAACCGATGGAGCAAGGACAAATGCTTTTAAGTTACATGGAGTTCTTTTCCCGACCAAGAAAACATTTAAGCAGTTTGCCAAAGGCAGCGATGTAAAAGCAAAAGATTTGACTGATTTTCTGCCGACTATTAACAATGAGTTAAACAAGTATGCAGGCAGAGCGGTAAACATAAAAAAGAGTTTTAGAAAAAGTTTATGGTTAGAAGATTCTAATGGAAATTCAATTAATGTTGAAGTAGTAAGAAGTGGACTTGCGCTGCCCGATAAGAATGTAAAGCGTCAATATAAAAAGGAACTGAACAAAGCAAAATGCGAAGCGGTTAAAAATGCTGTTGGGATTTGGTCTTTGCCGGTCGCTAATGATCCAACGCGCGCGGTACGGATTGAATGTTCATCGAAAAATGTAAAGAAAACGGAAGAGAATAAGTCAAGAGGTTATTCGTCATTTTACACTAAAGATAAGCTTTGGAAAAACACACGCGAGATTAATTTAACTTTCGACACGTTTGATTTGAAGCGCAAGATAGATTTAGTAATTAAATATCAGTTTAAGATTTCGAGTTATGACGGGAGTTACAATAAATCGAACAAACGGAATATAACTTTTTCCAAGATTTCCGAAAAGGAGGTTAGTCTTTATCCACCTGATCCGATAAATATAGTAATTAAGTCACCTGAGAAGAAATTGCGCAAACATTTTGATTCAGACGGTCGGGAATATTCTTATTTACAGGGAGAAGATTATGCGGGCGAAGCTGTGTTAATATATTATAAAGGAGAAGTTATTTTCAAGCGTGGAGAATTAAAAGAGTAAAATTGCCGCTAAATTGCCTATGCAGTTGACGTCTTTCTTTTTAAAAGCTATAATTACTATAACATTATTACATTAAGGAGGAAACCCAATGATCAAAAATACTTTAATAATTCTGTTAACATTAATATTATCAGCCTGCGCCGCTCCCGTTTTAAAATCAACAATAGCACCTGAACCGGTTGGAAGAGTTGAGCGCGTGCCGCGAATTATTTTAAAAGGTTTTGTTTTTAAACAACATTATCAGACCGGCAGAGAAACCACTTACGGACCGAGCGGCGGAATTGGTTACAACATTTCAAAATTTGGAGATATTATTGGTCACAGCATAAGCGTTGCACTAGGTTTCCGCTATAACGTCAGTGATTATGAGAAATACGGAGACATTGGAGTATTACGCAATGAAGTAAAAGACATTGTTGACGCAAATGATTTATCAAGAAGTGTCGTTACGATAAAAGACAAAAGAGAACTTGGTTTAAAATCAAAACCCGGCGCTTTAATTTTCGAGGGACGCAGCAGCAATGAAGCAGTTACCGGAGCAACACCGTTTTGGTGGGGAGTATATAATTTCTTTGATTACGCAACTCTTCTTGCTTTTATAGGAGTTCCTGTACATTACGAAAAAGAAGCAACAGTAATTCTTGGAATTTATAACTCTGAATATGAAAAACTTGGCAGATTTCAGGGTTACGCGAAAGTTTCTCAAAAATCTTATATTTTGACAACCGAAGTTATAACCGGCAAAACACTTGAATATGCTTATCAAGACGCAATCAACACTGCTGCAGAAAACTGGGATAAAGTTTTAAAAGAAAACGAGCAGTGAAATGAGATATATAAGTATTCTTGGACTTATAGTAATGATGCTGATTGCGTGGTCAATTTCATCCGACAGGAAGAGGATGAATTTCCGGCTTATTATATCCGGAGTTGTCATTCAGTTTATTTTTGCATTGTTAATCCTTAAGACTGTTCCGGGGAAAGTAATGTTCAGTGGCGCGCGATTTGCAGTAGCAAAGATAATAAGTTTTTCCGATGAAGGTGCCGCGTTTGTTTTCGGTCCCGGGTTTAGAGAGCATTTTTTCGCTTTTTCAGTTCTTCCAACAATAATTTTTGTTTCCGCCGTAATGGCCGTCTTATTTCATCTCGGCGTTATGCAAATAATCGTAAAAGGAATTGCAAAAGTTATGGTTTGGATTATGGATACTTCCGGTTCTGAATCATTAGCCGCAGCAGCAAATATTTTTATCGGTCAAACTGAAGCGCCTCTTGTTATTAAGCCTTACATCGAAACGATGACCAACTCGGAATTAATGGCAATGATGACAAGCGGAATGGCAACAGTAGCCGGTGGAGTTATGGCAGCTTACGCCGGGCTTGGAGCTGATGCAGGACATCTGCTTGCCGCATCGATAATGTCTGCGCCTGCCTCATTAGTGATTGCGAAGATAATCATACCTGAGAAAGAGGTTTCACCGACTAAAGGCGTTGTAAAATTAGATATACCCAAAAAAGATTCGAATGTACTTGATGCCGCATGCCGCGGCGCTTCTGAAGGGTTAAAGCTCGCGTTAAACGTAGCGGCAATGTTAATAGCTTTTATCGCAATAATAGGATTGTTAAACTGGGGATTTAAAATTTTCCCTCCCGTTAATGGCGCTCCCCTATCACTGCAAAGAATTCTCGGATGGTGTTTTTCACCGATGGCATGGCTGCTCGGGGTTGAATGGAAAGACGCATTAACTGTTGGCTCGCTTCTTGGCGAAAAAACGATTTTGAATGAATTTATAGCATACACTGATTTGATTAAAATAAAAGAAGCAATCTCACCCCGCTCATTCACAATTGCGACTTACGCTTTGTGCGGTTTCGCGAATTTCTCTTCTATAGCCATACAGATTGGCGGAATTGGTTCTCTTGTTCCATCGCGCCGGAAAGACTTTGCTAAACTCGGTTTAAAAGCTATGGTCGGCGGAACACTAGCCGCGTTTATGACCGCAGCGATTGCCGGAATGTTGATATGAAGATTTTTTAGCGCCCGGCGTTTGCCGGGTGGATTTTAGACTTCTTACATTGTGACATTTATATAAATAAAAAACCCGTTTGACTTTCAGATGACTAATTGATATAATATCCAACCTAAAAATGAAATTATAACTTTAGTTACAAAAAATGACATTATGGAAAAACATCTTTTAAATAAAACTTACTCTGCTCCGGCACACAATGTCGAGCGAAAATGGTATGTGGTTGACGCAACCGATTTAGTCCTCGGTCGACTTGCCACACGCATTGCCACAGTATTACGCGGCAAACATAAGCCTACATTTACTCATCATGTTGATACAGGAGATTTTGTAATTGTAGTCAATGCCGAAAAAATCGCCGTTACAGGTCAAAAAGGCAATCAAAAATATTACACATGGCATACAGGACATCCGGGCGGGTTCCGTACAAGAACATACAAACAAATGCTTGAGAAACATCCTGACAGAATTATTGAGTATGCTGTTAAAGGAATGCTGCCGAAAACAAAACTCGGCAGACAAATTTACAAAAAGCTTAAAGTATATGTGGGAAGCGAACATCCTCATTCAGCGCAACATCCAACTGAACTTCCTGTATAAATCTGATTCATATCTAAAATAATATACTATGACTGAAAAAACTCTAAACGAAGAATTGAAAATTAAAGCTGA
>JAOZSF010000075.1 GCA_029939815.1 bacterium | reverse complement strand
AGATTAGCGTGAAAGATAGCAACATATTTCATAGTATTATTTTTATAGTTAGTTTATGTTAATTATATTATATTATTTTTACGAGGGATATTATAACAAATGAAGTATAAAAAAAGAATGTCAAAAACGCTCTCATTTTCGTGCTGTACAGAAAAAAAACATCAAAAATATGTCTTTTAATTTCTTTTCAGGTTTAAAAAGAAACAGAAATGATTCCATCCTGGTATAATTCAGCTTTTCTGCTGAAATTCGTATTGCCGGATTTTAGAAATCCGGTTACACTAACAGAAAACTTACCCGCAGGAAGTTCGGTAAAATCCATTCGTGAAACTTTATTCTTTTTATTCCCCGCAACATTAACATAAGAGCCGTTAATCAGAAGTTTAAGCGATGCTCTCCACTCACCTTTCCATGGAAAGAACAGTTCTATTTTTCCGTGTCCGGCAATAAAATGAATTTTATTTTGCAGGTCATTTTTTAAAACAGCAGAGGTTGCCGTGCTAAACGGGCGGCAAATGACAATATATTTCCCCGGCAGCGCATTAAGTTTAAATATCCCGTCATGCGCGACCGCATTAAAAGAAGTATTTTGGGTGATCAGCTTAAACTGCAAAACGCCATTATATTTTTTGCCGTTTACAAAAGCGATTCCTGTGATTCGGTATGTGGATTCAAGCCGAACAATCTGCCGGCTTGTTTCTTCATCAATAACAAACGGAACGGAAATATAATATTTTAAGTTTGCGTCTGTTTTCGCGCCAATCGAATTTTCTTTTGGAACAAAAGAGGGGAAAACTTTTGTTGCACGAAAATTCCCCGGTTTAAGCCATAGTTTTAAAATACCGTTTCTATCGGTCGCTGTTTTAAACTTTTCAACATACATTCTTGCCGCGGGATTTCCATTGGGAAGAATAAATTCCAGTTCAACCAAAATACCGTTTGTTGTGCCGATAATCAAATCAGGAACAGTAGTGATTTCGCCCGATAGTGGAGTAAACGGCTTGGAAACAGCTTTTCCCACACGTGTTTTGGCTTCAAGATACATTTCTTCGATCGGCAAATTATTAATAGTAAAAGTTCCGTCTCTCTGATTTGATTGTGTGGAAATCTTTTTCATTCTTACCGATGAGTCAACAAGTCGAACATAAACATCAGCGAAAACCGGTTTTTTGTCCTGATTAACTACTCTTCCTTTTACAGTAGCGAACTTATCATTAAGAAGTATATCTCCGGCATCGAATTCATCATCATGTTCAAATGAGACTTCGATTTTTTCCGGAGAATAACCATCAGCAATAATGTAAACATATCCTTTATCATTAAATGTCTGTTTTGAATTTATGTAAAATTTAAAATAGCCGTCTTCAGAGAAAAATTCTTTCCCTGTTTTTTGATTCGCTGTTAAACTTACATAAAAATTCGATGCCGGAAAACTGTAGTTCTCGTAAAAAACACGACCGGTAACATATTGCGGCTTCTTCAGGATAATTTCAACATCTAAATCTCCGGCAAAAATATTTGTTACCGCGACCGCTTTTTGACTTCGTAACGAAGCCATCAGCATCACGGCTTCATTTTCGTTACATTTTAATCCGCGAATTTCAAAATAACCGATATGATCGGTTTTGACGGCTGCCCGGCTGCCGCTTGCTTTTGCTCTGGCAAAAACCGTTGCTTTAACAGCCGGCATTTTATCGGGCATATAAACATGGCCTGCGATTTGCGGTTCTACCAACTCGAGTTTTAAAGTAACGTAATTAGTAGAACTCCCGCATAATTTTACCGTTTTACTTTCCTTACTTTCGCCTGTTGTTGTTGTCGCTGCAAACGAAACCTCAGCTTTTGGATGACAGAATTTATTATCAATATTGATTAACATCCATTCCTCGCCCTTATGATCAATTTTAATATTTTTTGTCTTTTGAGAATCGGAGGTTATAACTTTAGTTTGGAGATCATATTTTTCAACCGGAACTTCTTCTTCATTTACCGCTTTAACAAAAATAATGTTCTTGGTATAAACAATAAGATTGTGGCGCGTCGGCTTTTCGGGCTTTACATTCACTATGTTGACTGACGGGTCAAACTGATTCATAGTAAAGCATTCAGGAGAAGCTGCATCAACAAGATATGTTTCCGGAGCGGCGATATCTTCAATAATGTAATTCCCGGCTTCATCGGACGGTGATTTGCTTATGCCGCCATATTGAAGATTAAATCCCGGGTCAATATTTTCTTCCGGCGGTTTTTTGTCGGATTTTTTTTCAGGTTTTTGGTCGGCAGAAAAGGAACTGGCGCTTACGCTTATTCCGGCAACCGGTTTCTTATCAATAGTTAAAACTTTACCCGTAATTGATGACGCGGTAAAAAGTCTTATAACAACATTCTGACCCATATAACCTTTTGATAAATATGCAACTGCATCGCAAAAACCATCTTTCTCAACTTTGATTTCTCCCGGCTGTCTGCCAGGAGCGGTTAGAATATCGAAATTAAAATTTCCGAAAACATCTGAAAGGACTTTTTGAGATTTATCTCCAAGATAAGAAGTGAACGTTACAGATGCATTTGTAATCGCTTCATCTGTATTTCCCAAAAGCGTTGAGCCGTGCAGAGTAATGAACGGCAGTTTTTCAAAAGTAACGTCTAAGAAATTAGCGCCTTCCGTGATCCAGATATTAGTGTTAATATCTGCATTTTGTTCTGATTTAATTTTTATATTGTAATAAGCGGGAATTAAACCTGAGCACCAGTATTCACCATATTTATCAGTGTAAATTTTCTTGTTGATCTTTCCAAGCTGAAATCGCCCTCGCGCATCGGTAACCGGATTTGCGTTAAGTTTAAACAATCCAACGGGAGTGCCATCGCTAAAAATCGCTTTACCGTAAAGAATAGAAGTTGGAGGAGCGAGGATAATGACTGTTTTATCTTCTTCATCAATTGTGTCAAACACTTCAGAGAAGCATTCCGACATATCATCACACTTTAAAGAAACGCAAAGGTTTTTTAAACCGACCGGTATGGGGTCGAAAACAATTTCACTGTCATAAATATTAGTTGAAAATGCTTTTTTTAATGCAGGGATTCTTTGATGATCAGTAGAAAATATTCTTGCAAAAATGTTGCTTGACGGTAGACCGGATTCGGAAATGACACATGCTGTTATTACAACTCCTTTTTCCCTCAACGTTAGTACTATAGAAAAATCATTGCTTGGGGAACTCAACCTCTTAAGCGAGTAAGTCGCACTGAGATAACCGGAACGCGATGCGGTTATTTTAATCTTCGTTGCGGAAGCAGGGAACTGAAAAGCTGCAACGCCGTTGCTTTTAGTTTCCGCCCGGAGCTCGACAGTATTTTTTTTAAGATTTGCGGAAATAGAAACGAAAGCGCCGGTAGCGATATTTTTTTTGATCATAACTTTAACAAAAATCGATGTAATTTTTTCGATTTTATGTTTTCTTTTTCCGGAGCCGAATTTTTTTCTGCTTTTCTTTCTTATTTTTGGGTGATTAGTTAAGCCATGCTGAACAGTGGCAGCAGTTTTTTTTTCAGTTTGTAAAACAGGTTCTTTTTTATTGTAAGTGAAAAAAAAGAAAGCGGATGCCAAAAAAAGAATTGGAATGAAAGCCCAAAGAAACAATTTGTTTTTTTTATGAAGCATACTTAATAATAGCAATTCCAATATTTTTTTTCAAGACAGATATGTTTTGGGGTGCACGGAAATTTTCGGGATTGTCGATAAAAGGGTATTTTACCATTTTCGGTCAGGCACTATATAATAAGTAAAATATGAAATTGACATATTTTTATTGGTATTCTATGATTTTAACATCTTTTTAGTTTTTTTCTGACATTCTTTTTTTATACTTCATTTGTTATAATTTTAATGCTAAATTAATACTATATAATCTTATTTACTGAAAAATGAAAAAAAATAACTTCTTAATCGTTATTACTGACCAACAACGTTTCGACACTATCGCCGCCGCGGGATACCCTTATATGGAAACCCCGAATCTTGACCGGCTGGTCAATGAAGGCTGCCTGTTCAAAAACGCTTATTCGCCAAACCCGATTTGTATTCCGGCAAGACATTGTCTGATAACAGGAATGACTCCGCGTTTTCACGGCTATTACGGGAATTTTGACCAGCCGATTGCAGATTCCGGCATACCGACTCTGGCGCGTGTAATGTCGGAGAACGGGTGGCATACCGCCGCTCTCGGTAAAAGTCATTTTGTTCCGCCAACTGAACATCACGGATATGATGAACTCATGTTGATGGAAGAATTACCTGAAGATGTTGAGGACGATGAATATTTAAAATTTCTTAGAAAACAGGGATACGAAAATTTAAGGAATATTCACGGCGTACGCACAATGATTTATCACGAACCGCAAATTTCTCTTGTTCCGGATGAATGTCATGGGACAACATGGCTGGGCAATTATGCGTCCGACTGGATAAAAAGAAATCAGCATCGGCCCTGGCTTTTAACACTTGGCTGGATTAAACCTCATCCGCCTTGGAATATTCCTGAATCGCAAATTGATAGATATAAAGACGCTGATTTGCCGGAACCATTTACAGACGCAATTTGCCCGCCTTTTCCGCAAGACGCGTTAAATAACGGTTTGGAAGATTCAGATGAAGAAAAAAGAAAAATTCGGGAAGCGTATTTCACAAGCGTAAGCATGGTTGATGACGCTTTCGGCGTTGTTATGAAAACATTGGAAGAAACAGATTTATTAGATGATACTTTCATTATTTTCACTTCCGATCATGGAGAAATGCTGCAGGACAGAGGTATGTATCAAAAATCCGTTCCTTATGAAAGTTCGGCAAGAGTTCCTTTTGTTATTCGCTATCCGAAACGATTTAAACCCGGCTCAACAGATGAACGCTTCATAGATTTAATGGATATTTTTCCTACAATTCTTGATGAAGCAGGAATTGATTATTATTATAAAAAATCTCATGAAAATTATTCGCTTGTCGGCGGATCGCTCCTCCCGGAAACTTCAAATCCCGGGACTCGCTCGCGCGAAATTCAATGCAGTGAATGTCTTCACGAACGTTACCGCTGGGTAATGTCTCGAGACAAACGATATAAATTTATTCATTATTATCGTGGCGGACATGAATATTTGTATGATTTGGAAAACGATCCGGGAGAAGCAAATAATTTAATTGGAACTGATAAGTGTCCGCAAAAAATTTTAACTAAGCTGAGAAATGCGGCAATTGACTACGAAAAGAATCTCGGAGAACCGGGGAGAATAGAAAACGATAATTTTAAAAAATGCGTGGTAAATGAACCCGGAGAAGAACAGGATATGTATCCGGTCTTTGATTGGAACAATGGGAACAAATATCCCAAGTGGTGTTTTTCCGCATTCCAGAATTTCGGTCGGGAATCAAAAGAAACAGAAGCTGATATTATCTTAGATGAATTAGAAAAATCAGTCTCACATCGCGGCGGGAGAAAAATGTTAAAAGCCGTTAAATGTCAGCCGGGAAGCAAAGAAATGATGTGCCGGGCTTTTAGTGAAATTGAGGAAAAGAGAAAAGCGATGGAAAACTTAATCATGAGCTGATATTGAAAATAAATACTAAATACGGCAGATATGGAATCTGCCACTACCAAAAACCAAAATAATATTATGTCAACAGTAGAAAAATACGGAAAATTTATTGAAGAGGAACAATGTTTTGAACTTACAGAAACTCCACCGAAAAAATGGTTCAATGTCCATTATAATAAATCTAATATTAATGGCGAAGAAATTTATTCCGAAGTTACAAACATTGGGGACGGCTCTACAAGAATTAGAGATAAAGACGGCAATACTATAAATTTAATCGGCTACGATTGTAAATACGTTTATATCCGCGATGATGAAACGAATATGACTTTCAACCCTTTCGGCGAGCCGGTAGTTCAGGATGTTACCGACAAAAAATGTCGATACTATCCGGCAAAAACCGTTATTCAGGGAACGGCAGGGGAGCTGAGAGCGACACAAAGAGTTTTTTGCCCTAAAGATGAAGTCGCGGAAGTCTGGACGGTTAAAGTTGAAAATTTATCTGACCGCCGGCGTAAAGTCTCGGTTTTTGGATTTGCCAAATTTCAGTTGAACGGAACAAGCGCGGAAAGCGGCGGAATCCCCGCAGAGAATTTTTCAGAAATCATTCAGGATATGGGCGGAGTTTTTGTTACTAATCATGCAAGAAAAGAAACTCCGACCGACCGCTATAAAGGTTATATGATTACAACAAGTAAAGAATTTAAAGCGACAGGTTATCGTGACGCGTTTACTCGCTCAGATTTTTCTTTGAGTACTCCAAAAATTTTATGGGGGTGGAATTGTGACGGTAAATGCGCGGGTTATGATCCCGACTGTTCAGGAATTATTCAAGTTACTTTTGACATTCCGCCAAAATCTTCCGTAAGAACTGATTTTATTATCGGTAATGCCGCCTCACCAAAAGAAGTAAAAAATATCCGCGCAAGACTGACACCGGAAGCCATTGATGCCGCTTGCTTAGAACAGGAAGCCATTGAGAAAAAAAGAATTGATGCAATGACTGTCCGCACAGGCAACAAAAATTATGACGGCATGATTAATATTTTTTCTAAAACTATGATGGCGGCATATCTGATTGACAAAAGCGGCTTCAGAGATAATGTGCAGATTGATGCCGCTCTCGCTATGATTGATTATGACCTCGCAAAAGAAAATCTGTTGCGCGCTTTGTCTTCGCAATATCCTAACGGAAGCGTTCCGCACGGGTTTCGTCCGATGAATCGATTAACTTATGCCGATAAACCGGCGTGGATTTTTTTAACAGTTCCTTTGATGATAAAAGAGAGCGGTGATTTCTCTTTGCTCGATGTTGTTTTACCTTATCTTGACAGCGATGAAGAAGGGACAGTCTGGGACCACATGATCAGAGCAATGAAATACCTCTGTAATGATACAGGAAAAAACGGATTGTGCGACCAGCATTTCGCCGACTGGAATGACGGATTGGAACCTTCAAAATTAACCGGTGAACGCGAAAGCGTTATGGTTACTCAACAACTTTGTTACGGACTTCTCGAAATGGAAGAGCTTGCTAAACGCCGCGGGGATAAAGATGTGGAGACAGAAGCAAGAACTCAATTTGACAAATTTAAAAAACTGCTGAATGAATTTGCCTGGGACGGGAAATGGTTTATAAGAACTACCTGCGAACACGGAACTCCGCTCGGAACCGATCAGGATGACCAGGCGAAAATTTTTATGAACACGCAATCCTGGGCGGTGCTCTCTAAAACCGCGGACGGCGAACGTGCAGAACAATGCATGAAATCGGTTGATGAATATTGTGAACTTGACATCGGTTTTATTCTTTGTGCTCCGCCGTGCACAAGAAAAGATGAAAGAATCGGGAAATTCTCGAAAATTATTCCGGGGCACGGAACTAACGGCGGCGCTTATTGTCACGCATCAGGTTTTAAAGGCGTTGCTGATTGTATGCTTGGAAGAGCAGAAGAAGCGTGGCGGACTTTTAAGAAAATCGCTCCTGACAGCGAGTGGAATCCCATTACAAATTCTTTTTGCGAACCTTTTGGATTTACTAATTGTTACGAGGCTATGCCGGCACAATATGGTCGCGGAATTTACACGTGGCGAACCGGAACCACCGGCTGGTTTTTAATGCTGCTTGTTGAATGGATTTTCGGTATTCGCAGAACTTATGAAGGACTGATTGTTGACCCGTGCATGAGTGTGGAACTTGACAAAGTCGGCTTAACGAGAAAATTCCGCGGTGCAACTTATAATATTGAAATAGACAATACCGCCGGAAGAAAAACAGGCGTAACATCAATTGAAGTTGACGGCGGAAAAATTGAAGGTAATTTACTGCCGGTTTTCGATTCCGGCGA
>JAOZSF010000074.1 GCA_029939815.1 bacterium | reverse complement strand
TAAGGATTATTTCGGGGCTGAATACCTTCACGCTTTCGCATTGCGGCTGGCAAACTCCATCGGCACGGCTTTACACGGTTTGTTACCTCACCCGTGTACGCACTCCTGTTCCAGACTGGTGGTTAGCCTTTATCTGTGCTGGATTGTCCAGCTTGCTTATATCAGCTTAGCTTGGCACTCTCATAATTTTGACTCCTTTTTTTATTTATTTAGATCATTTTCACCACGAAGGACACGAAGGTCACGAAGTTAACATAAAAGATTTACAAATCCAGTCAATTTATTACCACATAAGGGACATAAGAAACACATAAGTTTTTTGTTTTAAAATTATTTTGCCGTGCCCCGCGTATGCTGGGGTCACTCAATTATTCGTTCACATTAACTTCGATATCACCAAGATCTATTTTTTCCTGATAAAACGGTCCAATGATTTTATTAAACGATTTTTGCGGGTTGCCATCATCATAACTTGAAATTTTAAGCTTCATTTCCTTGTTTGGCGGCAACCCTTCAAGAACAAATTTACCATCTTCATCAGTTACGCCAAACGACCAAATAGCGCCTGTTTTGCTTGAAAATTGGATATAACATGTTGGGATTGGTTTGCCGGCTTGATCAACAGCCCGTCCGGAAATAGTTATGCTGTTTTTTTCTGCGATTATTTCCCCCAAATCCACATCATCATCTGTAATAGTTACTATTTTTATTATTTGGACATAATCTTTCGGCATTATAGATAATTTGTGTGTTCCGGCAGGCAGCGGAGGGAAAATCAATTCTCCGACTGATTCAAATTCCCGGTCACCGGCCCAAGTTCTCACTTGCAGCGGTTTACCATTCCTGGCTATTATTCTGCCGGTTATACGATACATATTTGGAACAATAAATTTGAAAGGAGGACCATTTGGCGAGACAGCTTTAATAAATAAGTTTGTTCTTGCGCCCCGGATACTCACGTTAAGGTCATACAACTCATCGGGATTCAATTTTTCAATGCAGAATTTATGAGAAAAGTCTATGCAACTGCGATAACGTTTAGTCTGTTCCCATCTTTTTCTTTTTTCAAGTTCGCTTTTTGAAGCAGTTTTAGGATTATATGATTTATAAGGATTTTCATCTGTTATTCCCGCTTGCCATGCTTGCGCTGAACATTCAACGGGATTACCCCGCGTATCATAAACTTCGCCTTTTATAACTCCGTTCCAGTACGCATTATTAATAATAACCGGCAAATAAAATGTTTTAAATGAAGTTAGCACAATATTAGTTCTAAGAACTCTATCGTCCAAATAGTCCACAGTTACAGAGAAATTACCGGGAAATAATTTTGCCTGCCACTTTTTACCGGTAACTTCACCGGGAAACAATTTTGTCCACCATTTTTTATCGATAACTTCGAAAGACTTATTCCCAAACGAAGAATAACGAGTACCGTCTCCATTTGTAATACGACCAACATTGATATTAACGTCTTTAATGTTTACTTTTTGTAAAAAATCAAGTTCCAACCAGGCGGGCGGCTCGAGAAAAATGTCAATTTCCTTTACTTCACCTTCTTCCAAGTTAAATATTTTACTCAACGCCAAAGCATCCCATTCAGATTCCGGCGGGCGAAACACAACTACTCTATACGGAGATAAATGAGTAGGGATATTGGTTATAATAGTTTTATTTCCATCTTTCTTTCCAAAAATTTGAAATCTCTTACGTCTTTTCTTCTTCTCCGGCACAGAAGCTAAATATGCTTCACAATTCGTTACTTCCGCTCCATTATAATCATAGACTCGTGTAATTACTGTTGCCGCACGTGACATATATATAATTGGATGAGGTGTTTTATTAAAATATATGAGTTTAGTAAAAGGAGCATAATAGGGGTGTGATAACTTTAAAAAAGCATAATATTGATCTGTTTTAATCCAGAAAATACCATTCTCATCTGTTACCGGTGAATTTGTTCTTCCGTTATAACTCGAAACTAATTTGATTTGTACATTTTCTACCGGCGTTGTGTAGGTCGCATCAACAACAATTCCGGTGATCACGTTATATGCGATAGGATTAAATATTACATCAAGCGAAGTCACAGTTTCGTTAGCAATTGTAACAATTTTCCGCTGTTCTTTGTAACCAAAAGAATGGAAATGAATTTCTTGTTGTCCAACCGGCAAAGGCCGGCTTATAAAACTTCCGTCAGGATCAATTTCGAAGAATAATTTACATTCAAAACCGCTTCTGTCTTCCCATAATAAATATTCAGCAGTTACATTCGTTAATGGAGTTCCGTCAGCAGTTGAAAATGTTCCGACAATTCTTCCTCCGTTATCTTTTATAATTATATTTAAAGGGTTGACCGGAGCGTCTGCACAGGACCAAGGACCAAGCGCGGCAGGCATATAATTTTCAGCGACCGCTTTTATTAAAAAAGCTAAATTATTTGACGGGAAATTTACAACAAAATTTCCCTCTTCATCTGTTTTAGTTATTGAACTGTCAACTCTGTAACCATCACCATCATAAGATTCAAAAGAAACGCGGAAAACATCTCCGTGCGAAAAACATTCTGCCCACACACAAATACCGGTGGCAGCTTTTCCTGTCTCAAAATGCACTGAACCGGTAATTTGAATATTATTCTCCGGTAAAACATTTGTTGTCGATGGTTTCTTGAGCAGCGATGGTAATTCTTGCTTAATTTTGACCGGTTGTACCGGCTTAACCGGTTTTGCGGGTGCTGCATTAGGTAATAACGGTTCATCATGTTTATCGCATCCGAACAAACAGAATATTAAAATAAGAAAGGTTATTATTTTTTTAATTTTCATTATTAATAAATTGTATTTGCTCAATTTATAAGGAAAATGATTCCAATAAGAATTAAGAAACCGATTATCCACGACAGCGAAGTAATCACCATCCATTTTTTAACTTTTCCGTAAAGGTATTTTGCTTTTGGATTTTCTTTCCGGAATTTTTTAATATCACGCCATGAGAAAATAAAATCCTGTTTTAAAAATAAATCCTTATTGTTTTTTGTCAAGAAATGTAATTCGCGAATCAGATGAAATGCAAAAATACACCAGGGACATAAGAAAACTATAATTATATAAACAAGAAAATATGGTTCTAAATTTTTTTCAGACATTTTAAGTTTCAACCTTTTTAATATATTATAGCAAAAGTATATTTAATCGTCTGTTACTTATTTTTTATCTTGATTTTTTTAATCTGTGAAACTGAACATGATATCATCTCCTTCTCCTTTTTCGTTTTTTCTGTTTGGGCCGGACGACCATATAACTGCTTTACCGTCCTTAAAAAGAAAAAGATAAGGTTTTTTCCAGGGATCAAGTAATTCCTGATTTAATTGCGCATTTTTAAATTGAATATTTCTTGCAATAAAATACGGACCTGACCATTTAGTGTTCTTTTTATATTTTTCATCCGGTTTGGTCGGACTACAACAATAGCCGGTAAGTTCATTTAAAACATCTTTGGATGACCCGGCAGGAAATTCGCCAATATCATTTTTGTATTGTATAAGAGCCAATTTCAATCCTGAGATTATTTTATGTGCTTCGGCCTTTTTCCCGCCGCAAATAAGAAGTTGACTTTGCACATATAAAATGAAAAACACAATTATCAAACCAAAGTAGCCTAAAATAATACCTGAGATTGCAAGAAAATTCCCCTTAACAAATTCATGCTTCTTTTTTATTTTGTGGCGTGCCACATGACCAAAACACACAGCCAAAACCGGTGAAAACCAAAATAATTGTTTAGCAATAAAATTTAAAAATTTATAAGGTTGAACTCCGAGTAAATGATTGTATGTAAAGGCAAAAATTATTAAACTTATCCCGCTAACCAAAAAAGTAATAATGGAAAGAAAACTAAGTAAAGCAAAAAAACATATTTTTTTGCGTGGCGCTTTCATTTTAATTTATAAGTGTAAATGACTGATATAAAAAATTCTCAAATTCGGTAATTATTTCCGACCTGCTACTCTTTCAAGTTCGTGTTTGGCAGCACTGCGTAATCCTTGTGGTGCCTGTTTGTCATTCACGAGCTCTTTTAATGCGGCAATTCCTTTCTTTCTAATCTCATCGTTATCTTTCACGCGACAATATTGTGCCATCAAATCATACCAGTTATAGTATTTTTTATTGTTCCATTTTTTATCAGACATGTCGCTTGGTTTTTGGTCGAAAAGTTCAGTATACTCTTTTTCAGCTTCATCATATCTTTTTTCACTAACCATATATGATATTTTCTGACCGCATGTCATAATATACATGGAAGAATCAAAATTTTCGCATTCTTTCATTTCTTGCGTTGTTTCATCTAACATTTGAATTGCCCTTTCTTTATCAGATAGTGCTACCATTGAAGCTGCACAAGCTTCAAAGGTAAGTGAATCGGACTTAAGAGACTCCGTGGCAGCAAGGCGCAAGAGCACATCTTCCATTTGATGAGCATGTTGTAAACTGGGAGCAATTCTGGATGTAATTTTATCAAGAATAGTGTGGTAAAAGACCTCCATTGTTGTTTTGTCTGTATCAGATAATATTTCTATGATACGATCCCAATCAGAATCTGTAAAATTCCATGGCGTTTTGCGTAACGTTAAAAACTCGCAAAGTTCAACCGAATCAGGAGAATTAGAGCAAGCAGCCATTATGAAATTACTTAAAATAGTTGAATAGAAAATAGAAACGCCTCTTGGTGTGGCGGCGATGGAATTGCTTAAAATAGTTGAAAAAGTAACAGGACCTGGATTGTTTTCCGCGATGGAGGGGAATATGTTAGTATTTAACTGTAATATATCTTGCTTATTTTTTTTAGGCGGTGGAAGGGAAACAGTTTTTTTGCGGATGGTTACTTCGTTAGTTTTTCGTATCGCTTGATGTATCGGATTAATAGTAATTGTTAAATCTTTATCATGTGTATCGCGCCGCATATAAACAACCCCGAGACCGACAAAAATTACAATTAATATTGTCGCTGTTTGGATGAATTTGAGTCTATTCATAATATTTTTCCTTTAAATATGCACATATTAATTATTTTGTCGAAAATTGTTCTGTCAATAAAGTAGAGTTAAGTTTTAAGTAATTAAGATTTAAGGAATATTTAATTGTACTGTTAAAATCATTTTGCCATTACAATGAAATAATCATCCTTCGGCGGATCTTCGACCCTCCTTTGGCGGACTTTCAGCATGCGTATTATCGCATGGTCATTATTTTGTTAATAAATGAAATTAATCATTCTGCTACTGATTTATCTGATGGATTTAAGAGTTTCGCTTTTTTAAACACTTTTTACGATTTTTATCAGCCGGTATCCAATAACATTCGTTTAAATATATTGCGAGCGCAAGATTTACGACAATTAAAATAACAAGTTGAAGTAATAATGAATTACTATTAAATGATTTGAACATATAAATTGGAATCCGTGCAACAGAAATCAGAAATGGTAAAGCTAAAATGAGATGAAGTAAAATTCTGAAATTAAATTTCGGTATTTCAAGATTTCGCCAGATACTCACAAGGAAATTCAATTGTATTGTTGCACAAAGATTTCCCCAAAAAGGAATTATGTATCTAGATGTTGATGTTGCTCCATCACCAAGTGTGCCTAATCCCTCTAACACCCAGCAAAACAAGAGTGGGAGCATTAAAATATAAGCAATGAAATAAGCTCTTTTAACAGTCATGATTTTTAATTTTTAATCGATGATTTATGTTGACAGTAAACCAAATTAAAATCCCCCGTACCCCCTAAAAAGGGGAATTTAATTCACTACTACATCATTCCATCAATTTTACCCCGCGTTTGCCGTAACCATCAATCCACCATTCCAATATTCCATCATTCCTTACTTCGGCTGGTAAATCGTTGTCGGGAAAGATGCCTTAACAAGCTGACGCGCTTCATCCATATCTTTTAATTCGCCGTTGGCAATTAACTGAACTAATAAATTACCGATGGCTGTTCCTTCAATCGGTCCGGCTTCAACAGTAACCCCGCATAAATCAGCGGTCATTTGGTTAAGCATTTCATTTTGCGAGCCACCACCCACGAGGTGCAATTTCTCAATTTTTCTTCCTGAAACAGAAATAATTTCGTTAAGTGTTTGTTTGTATGCCGTGGCAAGACTTTCATAAACACAGCGTAGAATTTCACCTTCTGCCTGCGGAACTTTCTGATTGCTTTCCTTACACGCGGATTGTATTTCTTCAATCATATTGTCAGGAAGCATAAATCTTAAGTCACGGGTGTCAATCACAGGACCGTTTGTCGGAGAGTTCATCACCATTTCTTTCATTTCCGCGAAAGAATAATTTTTATTTTCTTCACGCCAGATCCTTCTGCATTCCTGTTCAAGCCACATTCCCATAATATTTTTACAGAATCTGATTGTACCGTAAGCACCGCCTTCATTCGAGAAATTTTCCGCACGCCCTTTTTCAAAAACAATCGGCTCTTTTGTTTCAATGCCCATAACTGACCAAGTGCCGGAACTCATCCACGCCCAGTTTTCTTTTGAATTATCGGCAGGAACAGAAACTACCGCGGAACCTGTGTCGTGTCCCGCAACAGTTACGGTCTTAATATTTGTGCCGTCAACCGTACCGCAAAAAGTGCCGGATTCAACTATTTTGCCCATCATTTCCATAGGAACACCTATTTTCTCAAACAGTTCAGGGTTCCAGTTTCTTGTGTGCGGGTCTAATAATTGTCCGGTGGATGCGATTGTATATTCAGTTTGTTTTTCGCCTGTAAGTAGGAACCGCAGATAATCCGGCATAAAGAGAAATCTTTCCGCGATTTTGAGCAGCGGATTATCATCTTTTTTATGTTTATAAAGTTGGAAAATAGTGTTGAAAGGCAAAAACTGAATCCCGGTTTTGCCGTAAAGTTCCGCGGCGCCAAATTTATTTATACACTCTTCCATATTTTCGGGTGAAAATTCACGGTAACC
This sequence comes from bacterium, assembly GCA_029939815.1. Taxonomy (GTDB): domain Bacteria; phylum Auribacterota; class UBA3054; order UBA3054; family B51-G9; genus B51-G9. Next base: position 1,012 of record JAOZSF010000074.1, on the reverse strand, counting down.
GTAGGGAAGAGCTAATAATGTGTCATTCGCACCGATAAACGCGCCGTCAACGCCCCAGGTATCAATTCCGAGGGAAGAGATTTTGCAAACAGTCTGTGCTTTTTTTATTCCTGTTTGAATTTCTGAATAAAGATGCGCGATGTTCCAATACAAATGTTCACGAATCTTTGTTGTTCCGTTTGTAAAACGATGGACTTCTTCGAGTGTTAATTTTTTACCGTCGTATTTTCCTATTATCGCGCGACCGCTGCTTGCGCCGATATCAAAAGCTAAGATATTCATAATAATTTAAAGGTTAAATGGTTACCCCCGCATACGCGGGGCGCTTACGCGAGTTTAAAGTTAAAAGTTTAAGGGCAAAGGACCAACGTCAAACGTCGAACGTCAAATGTCAAATTTACTTCAGCATCACCTGTCCGCCGGAAACAGGTATCGCCTGACCGGTTTCATAAGTCTGCTCGACGCAGTAAAGAATCGCTTTCGCTACATCTGCGGGAAAGCATCCTCTTCCCATCGGCACCTGATTTTCGTAAAATTTCTTTACGTCCTCGACAGATTTAGCACCGGGAACTTTCCCGGTATCGAGGTATTGTTTAAATAGTCCGCGTTCCGGATCGCTCCACAAAGGACCGTCAAAAAAGTTTCCGGGGCAGACGGAGTTAACTTTAATTCTGTCTGTAACGAGTTCTTTAGCAAAGCTTTGAGTTAATCCGATAGTACCGAATTTACTTCCCGCATAAGCGCCGTTCTTATTGCTTCCCTGTAATCCTGATTTGGAATTGATTTGCACAATATCCATCCACGCTCCGCGATTATCAACATTTTGCGCTGCCATAACTCTGCTCACATATTTTGCGCAGAGGAAATAACCTGTATAATTAACATCAGTAACAAATTTCCAATCTTTCAGGGACATTTCTTTTACGGAACCTGCTTTTAAAACACCTGCATTCGCGACAAATAAATCTATTCCTCCGCACTGCTTTACAATTTGTTTTGTCATTTCTTCAAC
>JAOZSF010000073.1:6576-8018 GCA_029939815.1 bacterium | reverse complement strand
TCTTTTAAAGTAACTTTATAATGCGTGTGTTGTATAATATAATTCCCCTCCTGTTTTAGGAGGGGTGCCCGAAGGGCGGGGTGGTCACCCTTTGGGTCAACAACAAAAATATATAATAAAATGAAAACTTACATTATCATTATCACAGTTTGTTTAGTCGCTCTTTCGGCTTCCGCGGCAACGGTTTCGTTCTCAACAAACAACTACCGGGTGCTTCTTAATCATAAATTGAATGTGCCGGTTTTTGTTCAATCCGATGACAAAGTTTATAGTTTGTCAGCTGATCTGGTCTATGAATCACTATATCTTTCCGCGGTAGATTCCGATGGTAATGTTACTAACGGAACTCAGCCGGTTCTGGATTTCACTTCCATCTTCCCAAATCCTAAAAAATATTGCTCGGCTCTTGAAGACGGTGTTCAGGGACGTTTGGTTTGGGGCATATCGCAAAATCTTCCGGCTTCTTCAGGAACATCTTTTACTACAAATTCTCATTTGCTTACAGCTTACTTTAATGCAGATGAAATAGGTACCAATTCTATTATGTTCGGATTTAAAAAAGTCCTTAACAGCACCGGCGGTGTGATTAACGCCTCATGGGATTCGGCAAACGTTTATATTATTACTGATAAATTACCTCAGCCGGATGTCAATAATTTGCCTGCTTACTCACCGGGTTCTTCACGCGAACTTAATTGGCCCGCTGTTACCGATGCGGAATTTTACCGTGCCTTCTGCGCTTTTGATTCTGATTTCACAAATATTTTTAAGGAATCCGCACTTATTACCGATACCAATTATACTTTTACGTCCCTTATTGAAACCACTAAGTTCTATTACCTTGTTCTCGCGACAAATGTTATTGGACAGCGCGGCTTTTCTGTTACAAACAGTTCTATTCAGGATTTTAATCCGCCGACTAACACTTCTTTTACCGTTAACACTAATGCCTATTATACTGACAGTAATATTGTTTCCATTAAATTTTCAGGTGAAGACCTTACGCCTATGATGGTTAAAGCCGATATTAATGACGGATCAGTCTCTTCATGGTCAACTTATAACTTATGGTACACATATTATTATACTTCAACCTGGGTTAATGGCGAAAAAGAAATCACAGGAATTTTTAAGGATTCCGCAGGACAAACTTCTACGGTCTCAACTACCATTTTTCTCGATTCTATCGCTCCGTCAAATGCTTCTATTGTTATAAATAATGGCGCAGGAACTACCGCCCTGGTTTCTGTAAATCTTGCTCTCAGCGCTGATGATATCGCTCCGTTGGAAATGATAGTGGCGAATAAAGCCGACTTCTCAGACGGAACTTGGCAGTCTATTGAAACTTCCAGAACATGGACTCTGCCGAATAACGGCGCAGGGGTTTATACCGTATACGCAAGATTTCGCGACCCGATTGGAAATTTATCGCCTATCGCTTC
>JAOZSF010000073.1:0-6476 GCA_029939815.1 bacterium | reverse complement strand
AAATCTGAAACACGCTCATTTATTGTTTATGTTAATCCTGAGATTGACCCTATTAATCCGCAAGATGTCCGGGAACATCAAATACTTTTTGTTAATTTGAATATTACTAATGCTAATACACTTTCCTATGATAATTCTGAAATTGATGGCGTTCATTATCTCGATACCAACAGACTTGTCTTCTCGTTAATTCCTGATTTCGGTACCGCGGGACAAAACTGGAATGTTCCGTTTATTGCTCAGAATTTGTACGGTTCCGCGACACAGAATATGGCGGTTACCGTTTCAGCTCCGGCAAAGAAAATCACATCTAAAAAACCGCTTAGATTTGAAGATACAGATGAAGATATTATCGATATCAAATACAACGGCATCAAGAAAAATAATTCTGTCGTTATCTTTGATGGTCAACGACTGATTATTTCTAACGCTTATTCAAAAGGTAAGCTCGTCTTCAAAGTTAAACGAAATAAAAAAGCCGGCGGCGATGGAACGTTTGAACTTCAGGAAGTTTATGTCGATAATGACGGCAAGGGACTTAATCTTGCCGCAAGTGTAGCAAACATTTTCGCTGAACAGTTCTCCATTGACGCAATTAAAATCGGCGGCGCGACTTTAAGCAACCTTTACATCAAATCCGCTAAAATCATCAGCGTTAAGAAAGGTACTATTATCGGAACTGTGGTTGTTTCAAACGGTTTCAAAAACTTGCTCGCCGCTGATATCGTTAACGGAAAAATTATCGTGCATAACGGTAACGGTATCTCTGTTAAAACAAAAAATGATATTAAAGATTCAGTAATTATTGTTAATGGCTCCTCAGATGTTATGGCCGTAAATAAAATTGGTACGGGTGGGAAAGGAAGCATTACGGATTCTAAAATTATTGTTGGATTGCCCGAAAACGCTGATTATACTAATACCGCTGCACAAGCAGGATTCAAACTTATAAAAACAAAGACAATGACTAACGTGGAAATCGCAGGCAGCGATTATGTTAAAGGTAAAAAGAAAAAAGTTAAAGAGTCGAAAATTAAAGTTAAAACTCCGGCAAATTCTACTTTCTATCACACGAAATCAGGTGGAGTAACTCCGGAACCTGTTAATTAGTGCCTGACCGAAAAGGTAAAATCTCCTCTTGAGATCTCTGAACCCGCGTATGCCGGGTGGGGTGGCAGCGGAGCTGACGGGGTGTGTTGCCCGCCGCCGATAATCGGAAAAAGAGTTTTAAACATGAAAATTAATGCTTTTTTATTAACATTTAAGTTTTATTGGGTAACTGACAACACACCCCGCCCTAAAGGGCACCCCTCTCCCCAAGGGAATACTCGGGATCTTCGACAAGATGGGATTTAATTTAGCGCCCGGAGTCAAATCGGCAAAAACATTGCTCTTTAATCCACTTTCTTAAACCACCGGTACAAAACCGGGGGATAAGCAAGTTCGGCTGCTTGATTCAATCGACATAAATTGTCGGTCGGATGATTTCGCGCTGAAACATAACCGATACCATTGGTGTCGGTTACATTTTAGTGTATTGATTAACAATAAAAAAATAAAAAATTTATGAAAATACCGTTCCATATTATGGTAAAGCCAATTGGACCTGTCTGCAATCTTGCATGTAAATATTGTTTTTATCTGGAAAAGCAACATCTCTTTCCTGATAATGAGCGGTACAAAATGTCTGACGAAATCCTTGAAACGTTTGTCAAAAATTATATCGAAACAAATCCGGCACAGGAAGTCGGTTTCGCGTGGCAGGGTGGTGAACCGACTTTAATGGGGGTTGATTTTTTCAGAAAAGCGGTCGAACTTCAAAAAAAATATTCAAACGGTAAGAAAATCACTAACGCGTTTCAAACAAACGGTATTGTTCTTGATGATGAATGGTGCGGATTTTTGGCAGAAAATCATTTCCTCGTTGGAATAAGCATTGATGGACCACCGGAAATTAATGATCAATTTCGTGTCGATAAATTAGGGAAACCAACAACCGAAATTATTGTCCGCTCAATTGAAAAAATGAAGAAAATGGGCGTTACTTTTAATTCACTCTCTTGCGTAAACAGATTGAGCGGCAGTAAACCGCTTGAAGTCTATAATTTCTTGAAATCTATTGGCGTAGACTTTATGCAGTTTATTCCCATTGTTGAAAGATTGCCCGATGAAGAAGCTGAGAAACTAGGAATCGAGCTTGCGACTCCGCCAAATCTTGACGAAGAACCGGAAGCATCTGAAGTTACAAAATGGAGCGTTCAACCCCGCCAGTACGGAAACTTTTTAAATTCAATTTTTGATGAGTGGATGAAGCAGGATGTAGGAAAAATCTTCGTTCAAATTTTTGATGTGGCGTTGTCTGCGTGGGTCGGTTATCCTCCTGGCCTTTGTTCTTTCGCGCCGCAGTGCGGCAATGCACTGATTCTTGAGCATAACGGCGACGTTTATGCATGTGACCATTTTATGTATCCAAAATATAATCGTGGAAATATTCTCGAAAAATCACTCGATGAAATGGTCTTCTCTACAGAACAAATAAAATTCGGCAGCGATAAACTTAACGCTTTGCCGAACTTCTGTTTAAAATGCGGCGTTCGCTTTGTTTGCAACGGCGGCTGTCCCAAACAGCGCTTTTTGAAAACAAAACAAGGCGACCCGGGGTTGAATTATCTTTGCGCAGGATATAAAAAATTCTTTAAACACATTGACCCGTATATGCAAACAATGGCGGAGCTTATTCAAACAGGCAGACCGGCAGCGGATATTATGATAAAAAAGTAAAGCCTATTCTGAAATTATTCTTTGTATTTGACGGACTTATCTCTATTCAATTCCATTTTCACAGCAATTCCTATATTTTCAATTGTATATGGTTTCTTAATATAAATTCCTGCACCAAGTTCCTGTGTCTCCTTTACATCATTGTTTTCTGAAAAACCACTCGCAATAATTGCCCTTTGTCCGGGTATGATTTCTAATATTCTTTTATATGTTTCTAATCCACCAATTCCTCCATCCATAATCATATCAAGAATGAGTATGTCAGGCGCATTGCTCTTTACAAACTCAATCGCGGCTTCGCCGGATGAAACTGTATTAACTGAATACCCGATCTTCTCAAGGATTCTTTTAGCTATTTCTCTCTGTTCACGAATATCGTCAATAACTAAAACAGATTCTTTGTTTCCTGTGTATTCTTCAACAGGTAAAGCATCAAACTCGTCTTTAATCTTTTCTTCTGTTACGGGGAAATATATTTCTATTCTTGTCCATTGAGTTTCGACACTTTGAATGTTAATATATCCACTATGATCCTGAATGGTACTCCAAACAACTGACATACCGAGCCCCGTTCCGCTTCTTCCCATTATTTTCTTTGTATAGAACGGTTCGAAAATATTTTTTATGTCTTTAGGAGAAATACCCGCTCCGTCATCAGAGATTGCAAGAACAACATAATATCCTTTCTTAATGTTATCATATCCTTTAATGGGTTTGTCAATATACAGATTTCGGGTGGTGATATCGATTACATTTCCGCCGGCTTCGGCGGCATTAATAACAAGATTCATCAACATTTTCTTTAAATGTATTTCCGAGCCGATAATGTTTCTCGGCTTATGACATAAATCGCTTTTTATGACAATACCAGAATGATTTAATTTCAGTGAATCGCATTCCGGTGAACAAAGAAATTCATTTACTATATTATTTAAATTTATTACTTTAGTTGCGTTAACACCACGGCGGGCAAGTGTTAATAAATCCTGAACAATCGCTGCTGCTCTTTCGCCGGCTTCTTTTATGGTTAAGAGCGGCTGTTTCATCGCACTGTCATCAGGCATGTTCATTAAAAGTAAATCAGGATAACTTACAATCCCTGAAAGTACGTTGTTCAAATCATGAGCAACTCCGCCGGCAAGAAGACCAATCGTCTCCATCTTGCGCGCGCGTTCAAGCTGTTCTTCAAGCCTGCGACGTTCCTTTTCTACAGTTATTCTTTCGGTAATATCTTCGACGATGCAAATAACGCCAGAGACTTTAGCGGCTTTATCTTCAATACAGTTAAAAGTGCACCTTATGTCTGTGCTTTTATTACCTGTAACGGATGAATATCTACCTTCGTAAACGCTTTTTTTGCCATTTAAAGCATTGGAAAGCGTTTTGAGGATGTTTTTATCGACAACAGATTTAAGCATATTAAATCCCGCCATTTTTTCCCTTGTAGATCCTATAATCTCTAAAAAATTATTGTTTGCTGAAATATATGTTGTATTTTCGTCAAAAAGTGCAATTCCTAAAGGTGAATTCTCAAAAATAGTCTTATAACGCTTGCGGCTTTCAAAAAGTTTATGCTCCGCAATTTTTCGCTTTTTAATTGTATGAAGTAAAAGCGTAACAACAATTATAAGTATTATGATTGTTGTTACAGAAAAAATCATGTAAGATTGAAAACGCTCTAACTTCAGTTTTTGTAGCTGATTACGACTCTTCAAAAGATCATTTTCGTGCTTCTGCTTTTCATTCCGATATTTACTCTCCATCCTGACCATTTGCTTGGTCAATGCTTCATTGAACAAATCATCTTTTGTCTTATCATATTTCTTGAATAATTCTATTGCCTTAGTGTGGTTGCCTAACAAACAGTAAGTTTCAGAAAGTCTTTTATATAAAAGATGAATGTCTTCCATTGAGTTAATTTCTAATGCAATGTTCAATGACTGCTGATAAAATTTTAATGCCCGTTCATACTGCTCTAATTTAAAATGAGTTCTACCCGAACCGCAAAAAGCTCCGCATAAAATATTTTTATTGTCAATTGATTTTGCAAGTTCGATTGCTTTATTATAATATTCAATTGATTTAGTGTGATTTGAAGTTTCGGAATAAATATCCGCAATGCTGCTATATGCCATTGCCATACCTGATTTGTTGTCAATTTTTTCTTCAAGCTTTAAAGATTCAAACTGATATTTTAAAGCTTTATCGTATTCTCCAAGATTTTTGTATGTTGTGGATAAGTTACCCAAAGTTGTGGCAAGCCCATTGGCGCATTTTTTCAGTTTGAATATATATAAGGCATTGGTCAAATATTCAAGAGCTTTGTCATACATACTTATACTGTCATAAAAACTTCCGATATTTACATAAGCAGTGGCTTTTCCATCCAAATCATTTATTTCGTCAGCAATTGTTAATGCCTCAAGATAGCAGGATAAAGCATTTGTGTATTCGCCTATCACTTCGTAAACCACAGCAATATTATTTAACGCGTAATTAATATTTACGCAGTTGGTTATGTTGTCTTCTCTGTACAATGATAATGATTTTTGAAACTGGTTTAACGCTTTGTCATATTCACAATGTTCATAATAAATGTTACCGAGATTTAACCTGGTTCGGGCTTCAAGGCATTTGTATTTATTGGAAACAGACATTTCTAAAGCCTGATTTCCAAACGCTAATGCCTTTTTAAAACTTATCTCCGAATAATCAAGTGCAAGGTCATTTAGTAAAAGAATTTTATCTTTTCCTTCTGAACAGGCAAGTTCTGCTTCCGAGGCAATGATGTTATTTGAATCAGAAAACACGCAATTTGCTGTGGAAATCAAAAAGAATATAAAAAGATATTTTGTCATAATATTGAACGTTATTAATTTACTTAATATTATACCATAACTCCGGCTTTTTTCATATCGCTGTTAAATGTTGACAAAAAAAGAAATTATCAGTACAATATATACCTGTCTATGTATATCGCAATAAAACTATAATAGAAATTGATAATATGAATAAAATAAAAAAAACAATGCCAAGACACGAACATCCTCGGCCACAGGCCGTTCGTTCTGCATGGCAGAATCTTAACGGAGAATGGGAATTCGCGGAAACTAATTCTGTTTCTAAAAAAACTGATGAAAAATTTCTCGCAGCAAAAAAACTTGATGAGAAAATTCTCGTGCCCTTCTGTCGCGAAAGCGAACTGTCGGGTATTAATAGAAAAAAATTCGTTAAGTCTGTCTGGTATAAACGCTCATTCTCTATTCCAAAAAATTGGAACACTAAAAAAATCTTAATCCATTTCGGGGCCGTAGATTGGAAAACACGCGTTTGGATTAACGGTAATCTTGTCGGTATGCACATTGGCGGACAGGCATCTTTTTCCTTTGAAATTACAAAATTTCTCAAAAAAAGAAATAATAAAATCGTTGTTAATGCTTATGATGATACTCGCAGCGGAATTCAAGCTAGCGGAAAACAATCAGATAAACCCGAAAGTTACGGCTGCCTTTATACAGGAATAACAGGAATATGGCAAACTGTCTGGCTTGAAGCGGTAGGGCAAACTTATGTTGAGAAATTTAAAATTACACCTGACCCGGAGAATAAATGTGCTCATGTTGAAACATTAATAAAGGGTGATACAAAAAATATTGTTCTGAACGCGAAGCTAACGGCTGACAAAAAAACTGTTG
>JAOZSF010000072.1:4434-8028 GCA_029939815.1 bacterium | reverse complement strand
TTTTATTAAATTCAAACAGGAAAAATATGAACAGAAAAACTCTTAAAACGAATCTTATCATTATAACTTTAACTCTTTTCACTGCTATGTCTCAAGTTTCTTTCGCAGGTAATTTTAATAAACCTGAAGACTTTATTCCAGGAAGACAACTCCGACAAAGACTCGCCGTTAATAAAAGAACAATAGCCGCCACGAGTGAAAAAACACCAAACTCGGCGTTATCGGTGAGTAAAGTTATTTCCATGCCATTTTCTCATTTGAATCATCTGGTAAAAATTGTACCGGGAATTGAAAAATCCGGGAAAGTTTTCTGGAGCGATAATGCTAAAAATCTTAAGGTTGAGGATGAACCGGGAAGTGTAATAGCTGATTTCGAAATTGATGGAGTTCAAATCGAATCTGAATTCACTCCACTTCTCGTTAATAGCGATACAGGTAATTGGGCGGGGAGTGTTTTATATAAGATTAAAACTAAACCGGAAACAAAAACCGTTTTGCAAATCAGTGGCGGAATTGGTATTTATTTTGCTCATTTGAGATGGCCGGAAGTTCTTGATGAGAACAAAAAGCTGCCACTTATAGATTTAAAAATAAAAAATAACATCGCAAGTCTTATCAGTAGTAATGAAAATCTTTTTGTTTATTTTAAATCTTCAGGTAATATGTCTGAAAATACAAATGGAAATGTAATTGTTTCTTTTGATAATGGCAGCGGTTGGATTATGTTTTCGTTTTCAGTAAAAAAAGAGGTTGTTGAAAAACTTATTCAATCTAATGCGATTGAGGATTATAAAAAACTGAAAGAACATTATAAAAAATTGATGAAAAGTAGTTTGGAGACGCCTGTCAAATCTATGGATGAAGCTTTCAGTTCCGCAATTTATAACCTCGAATATTCTTGGATTCCGCCTTACGGGTGGAATGAATGCCCGCGACATTGGAACGCTCTTTGGCACATGCAAGTTACTGCCGGCGCTGAATGGCTTGGACAGACCGACCGCTCGCTTCTTTGCACGATGACGCACGCGAACAATTTATTAAAGAATGGTTCTGCGCCGGAATTTTTTCCTGACGGGACTTTTCATGACAGTTTTGGAGGTTCGAGTCATTTTTGGGCATGGCAGGTTAAACATTATTTAGATTTTACCGGTGACGAAAAATTCGCGAAAGAAATTATCGAACCGTTTCAGACAAATTTGAATTTTGTTTTTACAGAGCGCGATCCCGACAGAGATTTATTGATTTTCTGGAAACAGCAAATCGGAAATCAGGAGGATTTTAACGCGACGCCTTATGACGGAACTACACCAACTATTGAAGGGATAAATATGTTGAAAACCCGCGCGTTGCTTGCGGGGATTCAGGGCGATAAAGAGACAGCAGATTTTTATAATGCAAAAGCAGTTGCCGCATTAAAAATTCTAAAAGAAAAACTCTGGATGAATGATTTGGGACGATTCGCTTTTTATATTGATCCGACCGGAAAACTTTTTCTCGATGGCCAGTATCAAACTTATTCTTATCCGACCATTTGGGGAATAGTTGACGAATTTGACAGTTACACCGGGCTGCGACATTTTCGCGACAGATTTCAAGGCACAAACGGTGAAATCTATTGCGCAAATCTGTGGCCTACTCATCATCCCGGTACTTGGGGCAGTCAAGCCGGCGCGGCACAACAGCCGTGGGGAGCTTGGGCTTTTTCAAAAGCCGGTCTTAATAACGAAACTTATCGCCCGTTAAATGCCGTTGCGGAATGGGTTATGGATTTGAATCATCGCGGCTCATGGCCCGAAGTTTCGGTTGAAACCATCAACGCTTATTTTACCCCGCCGGCAGGGTTGTATATTGCCGCGGTTGCCGAAGCATTATTTGGAATGAACATTAATCGTATAGAAGATACGATGACTATTTCACCTTCATTTCCTGACAAATGGCCGTATGCGAAATTGAGCTTACCGGAATATCATGCTGATTATAAACGGGAAGGCAACACAATAAATTACACAATAAAGAATTCCCGGCCGATAGGTTATAAAATAAAATGGAGTTTTCCGCCGGCGAGAATCAAACAATTTTTTATAAACGGTAAAAAAGCGGAATATAAAATTGAGCCCGGAATCGGAAGAATAATTTTAAATGCTATCGCGCAGAAAGGAAAAGAAATAAATATTTCAATTGAAACCGAACCTTTAAAATACTCGGTGAAATATCCAAAATCAATCGGTGAAGGAGAAAACTTTGATCTGAATATTCAAGGCGCGGAAATACTTGATGTTAAAGATAGAGCCGGCGTGCTTAAAAATTGGACTCTAAAGAAAAATGGCGTGGTGAGTTGTATTCTTAATAAAAATCTCCTGGATAAATATAAAGGATACGGCCGACTTGGACAGTTAAACTTTTCGCGAAGAACTTTCTTCGTTTTGTGTGAATCGAAATCCGGAATAAAGTTTTGGGAACCGATTGATTTCGCTGTTTTGCCGCCGGTTGAAATTGCGGCAACAGGAACAGCAAAAATCAAAAACAACAATTTAATTATTCCGGTAAAGATTAGGAATAATACTTCAATGCCTATTGAGAATATGTGGGTAGATGTTGAAGGAAAAAGGACCACCCCGACGCAAGTGGCGCCACCACACCTGAAACAGGAGGGGAGTAATGTGGCAATCGCCTCGCGTTCGGAAAAGGAGATGGAGTTTTCTTTGCCGAAAGATTTTGTTAATAAATTGTCGCAAGGAGATAATAAATTAAAATTGTTTGTTCCGGAAATTGGTGAAGTTGATTTTATAGTTTCTTTTGACGGTCAAACTAAAAAAAATATTTCAAAATTAATTCAAATCGAATTGCCGGAAAGCGAGATGATTGCTGATAAAGATTATTTGAAAACCCGCAGCGCGGATACTGTTCAAAACATTTGGCATTTTTACGCTTCGATTAGAAATATTATGCCGCTGCAAGGACTTGAAGGACAAACTAATATCACAATTCCGGGAATCAAAGATTTCCCAATGAAAATTATTAACAGAAAATTTATTCCGGTTTCCGGGCAACTTGGAAAGCCGATGTTCAAAGTCAGTTTACCGGCGGGAAAATATAAAAAATTCTGGATTTTGGTTTTACCGATAATTGATTGGCATGATATGTTTTCACCTGTCGCGTTAGTAACATTAAAAAATGAAGTTGACAAAGTAGTTTATTGGAAAAAGTTATATCTTCCCGGTGATTTGGATTATTGGTGGAACAAAAATATTCCTTTTATTAATTTCGCTTCGGCGCAGGAAAAACGGTCGAAACGTAATTTTCTCTTGCCGAGACCATCGACAAAAAACGGCGATTGGAATGAGGGGAAACCACCGCATTTTCCTCATTATGACGATTGGGCAGATTGCAGAAATATTATCACACCGAGCTGTGTGTTAGATGTTATAGAATTGGATTTACCGGTTGAAGAAGATTTGAAATCATTGCAGTTTGAAACCGTTGGTGTTGACCCGGCATTTGGAATTCTGGGAATAATTGGGGAAATTGAATTGCCCACGGAACACACGAAATGACACAGAAAAAATAACAAATAAAAACTCTCACACTTGTCCA
>JAOZSF010000072.1:0-4334 GCA_029939815.1 bacterium | reverse complement strand
GAAGAAATTTCAACAAATTGAATGGCACAAAGGGGTTAAAATGAAAAAAACGAGATTTTATGTTCAATTATACTGTTTTTACTATGCTTTAATTCTTAATAAAATTTATTTTGAACAGTAGTGGAAAAATCTATAAAAAAAGAAATGTGCAATCAAAAAAGTAAATATAAATTTCCTGCCTTTAAAATTGATTATTCCTTGTTGAATATTCCTCGGTTTAATTCGTACCCGGGCATTGCTCTTGTTGCTGTTCTTGCCATTTTGGTTGTTCTTGCGATAATGGCGGCATCGTTTGTCACTTTGATGAACATAGAATCAAAGCAAAGCGCCGTTCAGTTTAATTCACAGCAACTCGATATGCTTGTTAGTTCCGGATTGGAGCAGGCGAAAGCGATGTTAACAATAAACGAATTGAATGAAGACGGAAAAGGGACGTTATTATCATCTGACGCGAAAGCCGCGTTTTCAAAATGGATGTTAATAAAAAATAATGAAGGAAGAGTTTGCGGCAGATACAGATTTAAAATAGAAGACGAAGCATCAAAAGTTAATATTAATAAAGCTTTTCTTTTGAAAAACGGTAAAGGAACAGGCTGGGATACAGGAGAAATAGTTTTGCCTAAGGCGCTTGGCGTTCCGGTCAAATCAGCAAAAAAGTTAATTGATTATCGTTACGGAAAAAACAAAATTCCGGGGGCGCGTGGTGATGATGATCAAAATAATTTAATTCTGATGGCAGATGGGATTGATAATGATGCCGATGGAATTGTTGATGAAGAAGATGAAGGAATGGATGACCCTAAAGAATACTCTGCTGAGCATTTAAAAGGTGACGACAGAAAATTCAGCAGTATGACCGAACTGATGGGAGTGATGTTAGCTGACAGAAAAAATATTTCATCAAGCCTTAGTGCAGGAATTATGAAGGAACTTCCGCGCAGGGCAACAATTTATTCTATTGATAAGCCCGGATCGCCGACATTACCTAATGACATTCCTTCCGACATTAACAGCATAACATTGCGTGAATGCCGCAAGTTGTTAATAAGGGCGAATTCTGATTTGCCGTTTGAACCTAATGCAGCCAAACAACAGCAACTTGCAGCAAATTTGATAGATTACCGTGATGAAAATCATGTTTTGTCAACCCTCGGCTCTACTTATGGAGTTGAAGCAATTTGTTTTAACGAAATTCTCGCGAATGATGAATCGTGCTATTTTAGCCTGACTTACGGCACCCGCCCAAAAAGTATGTGTCATGACTGGCAGCACTTCTTTGCTACAACAGATGGCAAGCGGCCGCAGTTCACACCCACTGCGGCTTATTCTGCCGTGCCGGCTCTCGATTGGTATACAATTGATCCCCGCGGTGCCTGGAATGTAAGAAATGTTAATGGATCTAAATACGGCAATCTACATGTTTCAGGCGGAACCGCAAAAATTGAACTGCCGGATGCGCCCGGAAAAAAAGCGAACGGGAAACTTACTAATTATAGAAATGGCGCGATGCGTAGTTTCGCTTGGCCAACGCCGCCAAACTTTAAGGGCGCGCCGTCTGAGGCAAGATGGTTGCCAAATGGCTTTACCCATGCGGCAAAGCGTGATGATTACGAAGAGTTTTATGATGATATGATGAAGATTCTTAAGAAGCGTGGTAAAGCAAAAGGAAAACGTCCGAGATTGCCTAAAAATATTTTTAAGAATGCACATGCGATGGTTTATACCTGGTTCTACAGCGGAGAAAAAACAACAGAAGGTCAACCGGTGGGATGTTATAAAGTGAAATCCTCAAGTGATAATGATGTTACAATTTCCAGCAGAGATATTTATACAGGAAAATTAATGTCTCAAAGATTGACGGAACTTGGGATGAACGCTGTGGATAATTATGACCTGAGCGTTAGTTTCAACGCCTGGGGCAATGGGCATTTATGGGCGGAACTGCCGGAAGTTACTTCGTGGAGCATGTTAAGATCGCGACAGCCGATTGGTGGAAGATATTTTAAAATTGTGGTTAATCGGCAGCCTTCGTACCCGGAATGGAATGGTCATAAGGCAACCCGACTCGGCGTGTCGAGTGACATTGGAGGTCCGATGACCGATGACAAAAATAATTTTAAGCAGTGGTGGTATAATGATGGAAAGCCGATCAAAACCGATAGAAACGGCTGGCTGGATATTTATCTAACTTCTTCCGATCAGCTTAATCGCAAAAAACCAATTCGACAGGTCTTATGGTACGCACGTATGGTCGCGCCGGAAGTTGTAGAAATGTATAATGCTTCCGCGACACCCATTTCGCTCGCAAACTGGAGGGTCATTTGCAATACAGGTTCGCTCGCGACTGAAATCGGGCGAATTCGCAGCACATCATATTATGACAGAAAACTCAAACGACCAATTATTGATGATAATCCGGTAGTTGCTCCCGGCGGTCATTTTTATCTTGCGAATGACACAAAACTTTTTGACTATTGGTATGGCAATGCGGACGGTAAGTGGGGCTCGGGTCCTAAAGAAGAAATCCCGGTTTTCCAAATGGATGAGGAGCGATGGGGCGTATCTTACAAAATAAATAACGCTGTGTGGAACAGAGCAACCGCTAAATTTGAAGTTACTGTTGAAGGAGCAAATTGGGATAAAGATATGTTTGATTATGAGACCGTTGTTATTATCGATGAAAAAAATAAAGATGACCCTGAATCTTATAACGGTCTCTTTATGCCCGTTGCATTTGGAAACAGCAAAAATATGATGGAGTTCTGGATGCCGCTCGGCGGTTCAGGAAATCCTAAATTACCGGAAAAAGGAAGCGAACTTATGGTGCTCGGGTTGCCGTATAGAGGAGGGATTGTCAGTCTTACTCTCAAAAATGAATACGAACAAATTTGTGCCCGAACAGTTGATTACGGGGAATTTGAAAAAAATGCCGACTTGGGGCAAAGCAGTGAAAAAATCGACCCTACTAAAAATACCTGGGTTAAAAGACAGAAACCAACGATCGGCGGTTATTACGAAAAAGCTCTTAATAAAGCTATGCAGTCAAGACGTAATGAACAATTCTTCATTAAAAACGGTCCCTATTGCAGCATCGGCGAAGCAAGAAACGTTTCTACAGGTGATGACTTTCAACGACTTGGCGGCAAAGGTGACATTTCTAAAGGTGCTAATGCTCTAACCTCACTTTCAAAATATATGTCGTCATCTCATATCCGTCTTGAATCATGTCTTGGCGATGTAACACGTGTCGGCTGGAACCAGGCTTATGATGAAGTGGCGGGGTCTTCTTTAACATCTGTGCAGGCCAAAAACGGTGGTTGGAAAAAAGATAAATGGGTTGGTCATACTTTACGATTTCTTACCGGTCCGCTTCGCGGTGAGAAATATCCTATTGTTTCCAACTCTAAAAATACAATTCTGCTTGCGGCAAAAAATTCAAGATATATTCCGAGATCGGCGCCTAACAGGAAAGCACTAAAACCAAATAAAGGAAACAAATTTTCAATCGGACCGGCTTATGCCACCCCAATGTGCTATACAAGAAAATCCGGTGAGTCGGCGGTATGGACATGGAAGAACGCGATTACTTATCCCGGAACTTACAATTTATATATTTATGGACTTAATGACGCGATTGACACAACTGAGTTTCTTGAAGAAAATAACAACGCGTTTCTTGATGTTGAGATTTGGAATTATGAAACTAAAAAATTCGATGTATTGAAAAAAAGAGGGCAGTACGGTAAACAAGACTCTTTTAATGCCGGGAAAATTAAACCGGAAAACATTTCAGGGGACGGGAACGTTAAAATACAATTAACGGCTCATAATGTTATTGAAAGAAATACTGAAGATAAAATCGGCGAAAAATTGAAGGGCGGCGGGGGAAGACAAACCGGTATCGCCTGGTTTAATTACGCTGTTATTACCCCTGTTCCCATTCCGGGCAGAGTAAATATAAATACCGCGCCGCCGCGCTTACTCGCCGCTTTACCGGGTATTAATTCTGACCTTGCGGAAAATATTTTTGAAGGAATTGACAGAAACGGCAAGAAAAATTTAAAACCATACAAAACTCTCGGAGATTTGTTTAAAGTTAAAGGTATGACTCCGGATGTTTTTGAACGATGTGTTAATATTCTTTCCCTTGACTCGGATGTCTTCACAGTTGAAGTTGAGGCGCAGCTTATCAAACCAACGGTTATGGATGGCCGTCGTCGCGGGCAATTTAATGGTGAAGATATAATAGCATCGCGAAAAAAACGGTTTATAATTGAAAGTGATAGAAAACCCGGCGGGTATATTGACATTATTGAAAGAGAAAGGTATCCGGT
>JAOZSF010000071.1:4122-8089 GCA_029939815.1 bacterium | reverse complement strand
GGAAAAATTTCAGTCCTTGCGTGAAAAAAACAGCTTTGATATAATTTTATTAACCTAATAAAAAATATAAATTCGTGAAAACAGTATTATCTCTTAATAGTATAAATTTTAATCAACAATTTGGTATCGATTCCACCGAAAATAATGAAAATTCATTGTTTTTCGATAAGTTGTGCATAGACCATGAAAATGGTTTCTGGGAACTGCATTTTGAAGTAAAGAAACCGGAAGCGGCAAATATTTTGCCGAAATTACGGCAATCGCTCCTCAAAGAAACAGGTGTCGAAGTAAAGCGAATCCTCTTTCAACCAAAATATACTCCCGGCTTTCCTATTCTGCAATTTCTTAATATCCATTGGGATGACATTTGTTATGACATAAGCTGCAAATCCGAAATATTAACTGCGTTGCTTGACCCGGTAGAATGGGAAGTTAAGGGCGATGCTGTAAATATCAAAGTAAGCAATCCTGATGCTATAAAAACGCTTAAAAAGGAAGGTTGCGGAGAGATAATCCTCAAAAAAATTAAGCAGCACCTTAATACAGAAATCAAAATCGAGTTTAGTGTTGGCGATTTTTCTTCCATTATAGAAGAAAAAATCAAACAGCATGTGCAGAAAGTTAAGGCAGAAGAAGAAAAGAAAATTTCTGCATCGCTGAAACAACGAGAAAACATCCTTTACAGTATTCCAAACGCAAAACATGGTGAAATTACTGAAATTAAAGAATTGACAGATAATAAACCCGTACGTCAAAAATTTACAATAAGCGGAAAAGTGGTGAGTTATGACCCACCGGGTCAACGGCATTATCAAAACGAGAAATTTTCACTTACGGATTTTACATCTACTATTGACTGTTCTATTCGTCAGAACAATGGTGATTACAACAACAGGAATCAGCCCCCAAAACAATTTCTAAAACTCAAAGCGGGACAATGGATAACTGTTACAGGAACATTAGAGCCGATTTATAATAAAGAGGATGTTGAACTCAAAGTCGAACTTGTTGAAAGAACAGATTCGAAAATTCGGCGTGACACTTGTGAAAAACGCCGAATCGAACTCCATGCGCATACAAAAATGAGCCAGATGGACGGTTTGTCAGATGTCTCAGAATTGATTGAACGTGCGGCATATTGGGATCATCCGGCTATAGGCGTAACTGATCACGGGAATGTGCATGTTTTTCCTGAAGCGGTTTCATTAGGCAAAAAACACGGAATAAAAGTTATGCTTGGCATGGAGGGCTATCTTACAAATCACAGCAGCGAAAAAGTGTCTGAAGTAATTTCCCGCAAAAATAAGGGTAAATCTCTTTCAAGAGATGAAGTCTCCAAGTTTAAAAAAGAAGTTTATCATATAATTATTTATGCCGCAAATCTTACCGGTCTGCGTAATTTATACGAGCTTGTTTCTATTTCCAATACGGAATATTTTTATAGCAAACCGCTTATTCCGCGCGATATTCTTATGAAATACCGCAATGGTCTGATTATTGGCAGCGCGTGTGAAAGCGGTGAGATATTTAAGTTGGTACTTTCCTCACATTTAAATCAAATTGAACCTGAGGAATTAAATAAGCGAATTGCTGATGCAGTCGAGTTGTACGATTATCTTGAGGTCCAGCCCATATCAAACAACAGTTTTTTCATTTCAAAAAACATTGTTAAATCTGAAGATGATTTGAGGGAACTGAACAAAAAAGTTGTTGACATAGGAAAAAAATTCTCAAAAGATGTTGTTGCAACAGGAGATGTTCATGTCATTGATGACCACGACGCACTGCTGAGAAAAATCTTACAGGTCGGGCAGGGTTATGATAAAGGCGGCGATGACAACGATAACAGGGCGACTCTGTCTTTTAAAACAACCGATGAAATGCTGGAAGAATTCTCTTATCTCGGTGAAGAAACTGCCCGAAAAATCGTTGTTGATACTCCGGCAAAAATTGCGGGGAAAATAGAAGAAATTAAACCTATTCCGGACGGCTTTCATCCGCCGACCCTTGAAGGCGCAACAGAAGAATTGAAAGGTTTATGCCAGAATCGTTGTGAAGAACTTTATGGTAAAAATCCTCACCCTATTGTTAAAAACAGAAAAGAACGTGAGTTAAATGATATTATCGGAAATCGATTTGCCGATTTGTATATGCTGGCCCAGAAAATCGTTAAAAAATCCCTCGATGACGGTTATATCGTTGGTTCCCGCGGAAGTGTCGGCTCAAGTTTCGTAGCTTTTTTAAGCGGAATCACCGAAGTGAACAGTTTACCGGCTCATTACACATGCCCGAAATGCTTTTTTACTGAATTTATAGGCTATGATGATACCGGGAAACCGAGAGAAGCTCCACTTGACGGTATTGAAGCGGAACTTGGAGTTGATTTACCACCGAGAAAATGTTCGAAATGCGGTATAGAAATGAACCGTTATGGTTTTGATATTCCGTTTGAAACTTTTGTAGGATTCAAAGGTGACAAAACGCCTGATATCGACTTGAATTTCGCAAGTGAATATCAATCCCGCGCCCACCATTATATTGAAGAATTATTCGGCACGGAGCACGTTTTTCGCGCAGGAACAATGAGTACACTCCAAAGCAAAACCGCATTCGGTTTTGTTAAAAAATATCTGGAAGGTATTGACGAAGAATGGCCTCAGGCAGAGATTGAGCGCATCATAAAAGGGCTCACCGGAATAAAACGCACAACAGGACAGCATCCCGGCGGAATGATTATTCTTCCGAAAGACAAACACATAACTGAATTTTGCCCTGTCCAGTTTCCGGCAAATAAAGCTGACAGCGGGACCAAAACAACTCATTTTGATTATCATTCAATGGAAGATCAGTTATTGAAACTTGATATTTTGGGGCATGACGATCCAACGCAAATCCGCCAGCTTACTGAATACACCGGAAAAGACATCACAAAAATCCCTCTTGATGATCAAAAAACTATCAGTATTTTTTCAAGCATTAAAGCTCTTGGCCTTTCAACAAGAAACAGCAAAAGCAAAGTCGGTACATTGGGAATTCCTGAATTTGGAACCGAATTTGTGCGTGGAATGCTGATGGACACACGCCCAAAACGATTTGAGGACCTCATAAGAATTTCAGGCCTGAGTCATGGGACAGATGTGTGGCTGAACAACGCGCGCGACTTGATAAAAGCCAAAACTGCGACATTAAAAAATGTTATTTGCACCCGCGATGATATTATGCATTATCTTATAGGTAAAGGTGTAGATTCATTCGCCGCGTTTAAAATAATGGAAAAAGTCAGGAAAGGGAAAGGACTAACTCCTGAAGATATTGAAATAATGAAAGCCAAAAATGTGCCTGAATGGTACATTAGTTCCTGCTTGAAAATAAAATATATGTTCCCGAAAGCTCATGCGGTTGCTTATGTGATTAACGCATTCCGGATCGCTTACTGTAAAGTTCACTTTCCGGTTGCTTTTTATGCTTCACATTTCACTGTTAAGCGCGGAGCTCTTAATCCGCAAATCGTTGCGGAAGGCAAAAACGCGATAATTAAAGAGATGGAAAATTTACTCGTTGACGGGAAAAGGAATTTAAGCCATAATGACGCTTCGGCACTGGATTCCCTCGAAATCGCACTTGAAATGGTTGAACGGGGCGTTGTAATGAGAAAACTGGACATTTACAAATCTCATTCAACAAGATGTATTATTGAAAATGACGAAATAATCCCACCGCTTACTTCTTTTCCGGGACTCGGAGAGGCTGCTGCGGAATCGGTTGTAGCAGAAAGACAAAAAGAAAAATTTTCAAGTGTTGAGGATATTCAAAGAAGAACTTTGTGTAACAGAACAATCCTGGAAAAAATGTTCAAATCAGGCGTGTTCGGCGATTTACCGGAAAGTGATCAGATGAGTTTATTTTAATTCTGATGGTAGTTGATAGTTGGTAGATGGTAGTTAGCGATTAACTAATAACCAATAAC
>JAOZSF010000071.1:0-4022 GCA_029939815.1 bacterium | reverse complement strand
GATGGTAGTTGATAGTTGGTAGATGGTAGTTAGCGATTAACTAATAACCAATAACTAATAACTATTTACCCGGCACTTGCCGGTTTTCATCATCGACAAATATAACTTTCGGCTTGTGATTTGCGGCTTCATCAGATGAATAAGAAGCAAACGACATAATTATTACCATATCGTCTTCTTCAACTAAACGGCCTGCGGCGCCAAGAATTGTTATTTTGCCGCTACCGCGCGGCGTGGGAATAGCGTAAGTCTCAAGCCGATTGCCGTTATTAATATCGGCAACGAGAACTTTCTCGTAAGGAATGATGTCAGCAGCTTCCATTAGCTCTTCATCTATTCCGATGGAGCCGATGTAACTGATTGAACAGTCCGTAATTCGGACACGATGTAATTTTGATTTTAATAGTGTTCTTTTCATATATAGATATTTTACCAAAAAAACTTTAATTTGCAAGTATGTTTTACGAATTATCAATAGCTTTTAGATATCTTATGCGTTCAAAATCGCATAAAGGGATTGTTTCCTTCTTTACTTTTATTTCCATATTATGCGTAACCATCGGCATTGCAGCCCTGATTATTGTCACTTCAGTTATGACCGGTTTCGAAGCGGAACTGAAAAAAAAGGTCATCGGGATGTATGCTCATGTAACTGTAACGCAAAACGGTGGTCATGGCTTAAGAAATTGGGAAGTTCCCGCTGACGAAGCTAAATTAATGCCGCATGTAGTCAGCGCCGCTCCTTACGTTTCCGGTCCGGTACTAATGGGCTCAATGAGAAGAGGAAGTTTATTATATGTTTTAGGCTCCAATCCAAAATTAGAAAAAAATGTCTCGGATATGGAAAAATTCGTTACTGTTGGCTCCCCGGATATAACTGACAGCGAAATTATTCTCGGCGATCAGGTCGCAAGACAGCGCAGAACAAGAATTGGCGACGTTATCCATCTGACTTCCACTGCAACGATACAAACTCCCGACGGTCCCAAACCTATTAGAATGAAATATACGGTTGCGGGATTCTTTCATTCAGGAAATTATGAATATGATTCCAGTTTCGGTTTCATAACTCTTCACGCCGCGCAGCAATTATTCCGGCTCGGCAGCTCAGTTCACGCGATAAAAATTAAACTCGATAATGTTGATAAAGCGGCAGATATTAAAAATATGCTCCAGGAAGAATTGGGACCGTTGTATCATGTAAGAACATGGATGGACAAAAACAAAGCTCTTTTCAGCGCTGTGCAGATGGAGAAACGAGTTATGTTTATTATTCTGCTTCTCATAAGCGTTGTTGCGGCACTAAACATTATCAGCACTCTCGTTATGGTCGCTTTTCAGAAAACTAAAGATATAGGCATACTGCGCTCACTTGGCGCAACAAGATTGTCGATAGGAGTTCTCTTCACTTTACAGGGATTACTTATTTCTTTAACAGGCGTTTTCTTCGGACTAACCGGCGGGTTATTGATCGCTCACAATGTCGATGCAATATCAAAATTTCTTGAAAAACATACCGGTTTCAGCTTCTTCCCGCCGGACGTCTATTATTTTGACGCCATCCCGTCTGTTGTTGTTCCTACTGACGTCTTTCTTGTTTCAATCAGCGCAATAGGATTATGTCTGCTTGGATCTTTAATTCCTGCAATTCTCGCTGCGAGACTCGACCCGGTAAACGCATTAAGGTATGAATAGTGCTTTACTTTCTGCAGGTAAAAGAAATGTAGCCAGATAGTAGCCAACTTCGACTCGAAGTTGGTTATTAAATCCCGGTGCGCGGAGCGATGGGGGTGTTATCCATTGCCGTTTATGGTCTTGGACCCATGCAACACACCCCGCCCTAAAGGGCACCCCTCTCAAGAGGGGAATTAATTTGTGCTTAGGATTTTCAGTTTTTCCGCATTTTATCTCTGAAATATTTTATCATTTCTTCTCGTTTTGTTCCTTCAGAAGTATAATAAATTTTTTCGCGTTTAGTTATTTTTTCTATTTTGTCTAAAACTCCGCTTTCTATTGCTTCACGGGGATTTCTCGAAAGTTTTAAATATAAAACCCCGAGTTCTGCGACTTCCACTCTATAAAAAACCGCATCATTTTCCGCGGCATTTTCCGCTTTACGAAAAAGTTCAGTTGATTCATTTATAAATTCATCCGTAAAAATTTCATTATCCGGTTTTGTCCAGATTGAAATATAAGAATTACTTGTAACAAGATTTTGAACCTTATCAAAATATTCTTTAATATATGTCGCGCTGCGACCATAATAACCGTTAATAAAATCGTTAATTTCCTCTTCAACATTTATGTACGGATTCCACAGGAGTTTGGCTAAAATATAAGCTCTAAGCGCAAAAAATTCACCTCCATTATTCTGACAATTCGCCTGCTCACAAATTCCCTGCACGTTATGATTTTTCAATATAATAATATTTGTCTGAAGAACATCAAGATTAGGAAATGGAAGCAAATAATGCGAATAATTTATCACATAGTCCCATATAAATATTCTGTCGGTTATTTTTCCCCACGCTTCCAGATCATCAACAAATTTCCTGTTATGTTCGTGGGTGAACGGATGAGAAAAATCACATTCTATCGAACATAAAATTATCGCCACGTTTTTTCTCGGACGCATAGTTTTTGGAGGCTTTCTGGAAAATTGATAAGCGTAAGTTCCAAAAATCTTGTCAGGAAACTCTTTCTCGAGACGTTCCGCCGCCTGATTAACAAACCAGAGCATTATTCCTGACTCCGCACCTTCTTTTTTCACTATTTTCTGACATTCTTCACATTGACACGGATTATGATTATCATTTTGTCCGATGTTATAAACTTTCAGCCCCGGATTATTTTTCACAAATTTGGTTACATTGCTAATCAATATCTCCAAAACATCAGGATTTGACAAACACAATTGTGTTCGCTTTTTTTGCCGCTTACCGTTAATAAGCGAAAAATATTCGGGGTGCTTATCAAAATATTCCTCAACAGGAACAAATGTATCAAAAGAATGATGAAACCAAAATTTCTCATAACCGCCCGGCTGCTCTCCCCTGCCGTTAATTTCGTCTACAATTTGAGGAGGATTTTGTTGAACCCTTAAACTGTTATTTTTCAGAGGAGCACTTATTGACCCTTCCTGCATATCATAATAATCAACGATTCTGAATTTTATTGCCGGGCTTTCTTCTCTGAACAAAACGGAGAATTTATGTTCACTTCTTTCAGGAATGATTTTCACTTTTGAAGTTAACCATCTGACACCGAGCTCGTTTTCCAGAAAGGAAAAGACGCCATACATAGTTCCTCTGTTTTTTCCTCCCCGGATTACGATATTATTTTTTTTATTAAAATATTTAAAACTTTCATCTGAATTTTTGAATTTTATATCGGATAGTTTGTCGTTGCAGCCGACATAGATTTTGTTTTTGGATGAAGAACTGTCTTTCTCTTCAATCAAAGGAAAAATTGCACCCGAAATCGCATTGAGGTAATTCGTTAAAACCGATGCAGCGTATTTCTCTGTCTGTGACGCGTTATCACTTATCACAACTTTGTAATCAGTTTTCCCGTTTTTGAACAGGGTATAATTATTGAGGGCGAACGATGGAGTTGCGAGTCCGATTATTAAAGAAATCAGAGCGAATTTTTTCATAATAATATTATTTTCTGTTGGTTTTTTTTATTAATAAAAAGCTTATTAAAATATTTAATGATTATTATATCATTTTGCTTGGAAAATACAATTATCAGTTGGTAAAAAGAATGCAAATTTGAGGAATTCATAAGGTTAATTTCTTCCAACGATTTAAGAAACTGGAAATTTGAGAAACAACTTTTTTGCCATCAGGATATTAAAAAAAGGCGTGCTTTTACTGCGGCTGTTGGACAGCAACAGATTTATTCAAATTAAAAGCCCTGAAAATAACTTCCAGAGCTTATTCTTTTTTTGAAAAAAAGAAAAATTAAAATGGTGGGCGTTATAGGACTCGAACCTATGACATCTACCTTGTAAGGGTAGC
>JAOZSF010000070.1 GCA_029939815.1 bacterium | reverse complement strand
TTATACCGTCATCAGAAATCATAAGACACATTTGACAAGCATCCGCCCATTCCGGAGTATCACGCATCATAGTAGTATGCCCACCAAAAAACATATAAAATTTACCATTTTCTTTAACAATAAACGGAGACTGCATCATCTCACATTGATGTTCTACTCTGCCTTCAACGCTCTCTCCTTTTGTATGATCGCAACGGATAATTTCGCCGGTTTCTTTCCATGGAGAGTCGGTCAGTTTTTCTGCTGACCAGTGATATAATATTCGACCTACAGAAGTCTTGCGAACACAGCCCCACATATGCCATAATCCATTATTATCCCGAAAAACATGATGGTCAACACAGGCATTGATTTCATCTGCCTGACTTCCGCCGTGTTCATGTTTAGGAGTTTTTCCTTCCGGGAGAATATTTTTCAAATCCGGGGATTTTCCGGTCAGCCAATAATCACCGACCAAAACAGGTTTTAATTTTTGCTTATTCATTTTTTTATCACAACTCACACAACTTTGTGTTTATTTACTCCCCCTTTTTTAAAGGGGGTTAGGGGGATTTAATTATTTTGAACTTTGTTATTTTTTCTAATAAGAATTATATCATAATAAAAACTGAAAAAGAATGGATAAAAGCGGACTTTTTCGCGCTTTTCATCCGCAAATAGCACAAGAATATGCACTATTCTCTATTTTTAATTTATAAAGCCGGAACAGTGATGATTAATGGTCACTTATCCTCATTTTTTTCATTAAATTGAAAAGTTCATGTTTTGATAGTTTTATAGTTTAAATGCTTATGTTTTTGGCGTGTTTTAGATATTCCTATTTAACACTTTCCATGATATAATTTCGATATAGTGAAAAACAATGATCAAAGATATAAAACGAGGATATTTATGAACTTTAGAACTTTAAAAATTACAACCATCTGTTTAGTCTTATCTGTCATCTCGGTTTTTGCAAATCCGGGTCAAAAAAACTTCTTCAATTTTAAAAAAGCTAAACTCAAAACCGAAACAAAAGGCATCACTTCGGTTATTATCGTTTATAAAGATCAAGGTGCCGGAACGACGGCAAAGTTTTCCCAACGTCGAACGTCAAACGTCAAAGATCTAATGCCAAAACTAAAACCCGTTTTTCCGAAAACACAGTTAAAACGGGTCATGCAGTCGAAAAACGGTAAATTATCTCGCGCAGCCCAAAACATCCGCAACATGTATTCTGCTGAATTAACAAAAGGAGCTGACATAGTTGAAGTTTTAGAAAAGTTAAACGCAATGCCGGAAGTTAAATATGCTGAACCAAATTATCCAATAGAACTTTTTTCGGTACCGAATGACCCTTTTTATAATATCCAATGGGATTTAAATAATACCGGGCAAACTTTTCCGAAAAGTTTTAGTCAGGGGGAATCAACGGGAACACCGGGCGCGGATATCAGCTGGCAGGATGCTTATCAAACAGGTATGCCGTCTGCGGAAATTATTGTCGGCGTTATTGATACCGGCGTTGATTATACTCATTTAGATTTAACAAACAGAATGTGGAGAAATAACGATGAAATTATTAACGGCATCGATGACGATTTCAACGGTTATGTGGATGATGTTCACGGAATAAACGTTGCTTACGGAACCGGCGACCCAATGGACGACCACGGACACGGAACTCATGTAGCGGGAATTGTTGCTGCTGAAGTTAATAATAATTACGGAATTTGCGGCGTAAATCCAAACGCTAAAATTATGGCTCTGAAGTTTTCCGACTCAACCGGAAGAAGCACTACTGCTAATTCAATCGAGTGTGTTACTTATGCAGCGTCTATGGGAGCAAAAGTTTTGAATTGCAGCTGGGGCGGCGGTTCTTATTCGACAGCACTTGTTGATGCGTTTGAGTTTGCTAACGAGTTGGGATGTGCTGTTGTTTGTGCTTCAGGAAATAGCGGGGAGCTGCTTAATATGTATCCGGCAGGTTATTATAACACCGTTTCTGTTGCTGCTTCTGATGCGAAAGACGAACTTGCCTATTTTAGTAATTATGGACCTTGGATAGATGTAACAGCTCCCGGCGAAGACATTCTTTCTCTAAAGGCAAGCCAGGCAAGCATTTCCGGTTTTAGCAATAATTTTCTCATAATGAACGGAACAAGCATGGCGTCTCCAGTCGCTGCCGGCGTGTTATCATTATTGATGTCATCCAATCCCGGGCATCATCCGTTTCTTTACAAAAATGTGCTGAAAAAAAGTTGCGACGATATTTATAATGTTGGCGGAAATACTAACTTTGCCGGGTATCTTGGCGGAGGCCGCATTAATATAGTTAAAGCGCTTGCTTATGACGAAACAAACGCATTTATTGACGCAAGAATAGAACCGACGAGTTCCGGCAGCATAAAAATATCTCCCGGCAAATCCGCCCGGCTTTTTGTTACAGCGGGATTGTGGAAATACGATATGGATAATTTAACAATTCGGTTTTCAGATAAAACTTCCGGGATAATTTTCCCAAAAGGCAGCACATATAATTTAGGAAATTTGCCGGGATATTTTGTTACAAATCTTCCCGAAGATACTTTCACAGTAAAAATTGATGAAGGCACAACTTATGGTTCTACAGAATCTTTTGTAGTAGAATTACTTCATAATGGAACTGTAATAGATAATAAAAAAATATATATTCAGGTTTTTAATACGGATTTCTCTATCTTTACTGTTGCGGATATCGATAATGACGGAATTAAAGAAGTGCTCGGCACTCTCAGCAGTATTCTTTATTGTTTTGATAGTTCCGCAGTTTTAAAATGGGCAACTTTGTTGCCTTATAATGCACTCAATCAGGCATCTGATATTTCTGCAGGCGATTTTAATGGCGACGGCACTAATGAAATTGTTGTTGCTGTCAAGGGTCCTCTGGGATACGGAAAACTTAATTTTATTTATGGCGATGGAACTTATTGGAAAAATTTCAGTGACTTTTCTCAATATTATAACGTCAATGTTGAAGACCTGAATCATGACGGGAAAGATGATGTTATTGCTCAGGTGTATTCCGGAAACAGAACTTTAACAGCTTACGATGTTTCTGCCGATAATATTCTTTGGTCGCAAGGACCGATGTCCGCCACCGAACCGACTGTTGGCGATATTGATGGCGATGGCGTTCGCGAAATTGTTTATTATGAATTTCCGGGTAACGAAGATGATGACTACGCTTTCTTGAAAGTTATAGATTTTGCCGGAAATGAAATCACGAAATATTGTTATACAGTTGATTTCTTTGACCGGTTTGTCGGTTCGCCTTCGCTTGGTGATTTTGACGGCAACGGTACGCTTGATATTATTGCAACCGATTCTTCTTATGAGGGTATGTATTCTGTAATTTTTGATATTGTTGAAGGGAAAATCTTCCCGGGTTATCCAAAAAAACTTAATATTGACAACAGAGCAAATGTTCTCGCCGATTTAGATGATGACGGAAAGTTAGAAATTATCGGCGTTGATGGTGACGCCGGCGCTTTAAGAGCTGTTCATTATGACGGAAGCCCCGTTCCGGGTTTTCCTGTCTTCAACAGTCATATTTATTCAATTAATTCCGTTGTTGTTGCCGATGTTAACGATGATTACAAACCGGATATTATTTATATGACAGAAGTTATTCCGGTTGATGAAGAAACTGAAGAATATACTGTTGTTGCCCGGGATGCAAACGGAATGCTTGTTCAGGGGTTCCCTAAAAAAGTTACACAACCTTATCAGGGATCGCACGGAAATATTTTTTCTGTTGCGGTTGATTGGTTAGAACCGAGCTTTGACGGAACCGACCCCGAACTTTTAATTTTTTCCGCTGCGGAAGCCGGTGTGAATTATTATTCTCCCGGAGCTTCCTTTTCCGAATTTGCAAATGACTGGCCTACCGCGAAACATGATTGGCAGCATTCCGGCTGTTATAAATTTAACAGTGTAAATTTGCTTGCAAAATTCTTCTCTACAAACAGATTTGGGACCGGCTCTCTTTCTACTGATTTTTCTTCTGAAATATTCGGCAAAAATCAAAACGGATTGCAATACTTCTGGGATTTTGATAATAACGGCACAATTGATTCCACTAACGCAAATCCTGATTATTCTTATTCGGCGGTTGGCGTTTATTCGGTTTCTCTTACTGTTTCTAACGCTGCCGGCGAAGGTTTTACTTCTTTGCGCGAAGATTATATCGAAGTGTACCCCGCTTCCGGTCTTGTTGCTGATTTTTCCGCCGATATTGTTTCCGGTGACGCTCCGCTTACTATTTCATTCACTGACGAATCACTTTATCACCCTGAAACTTGGGAATGGGATTTTGATAATAACGGCACAATAGATTCTACTGAACAAAATCCGGATTTTCTTTATACTAATTCAGGAACTTTCTCTGTAAAACTTACCGTTAAAAATAAGCTCAATGGTATTCAGTCTTCCGACTCTATTATAAAAACTAATTTTATAAATCTTGTTTCGGTAATGAATAACGTTACTAATCATTATGTTTCTCCAAAAGGTTCGCACAGCTTTCCTTTTAAAAATTGGGACGAAGCTGCTACTAATATTCAGGCAGCGGTTGATGTCGCTACTGACGGGCATAATGTCATTATAGGAAACGGTGTTTATTCCCGATTTGATTCTGCTTATGATAATGTTGTTATTAAAAGCGAAAATGGTCCGGATGTTACTATTATTGACGGTCAAGGTAAAGAAAATTGTATGAATTTTAATAACGATATTGTTCTCGATGGTTTAACTTTTAGAAACGGATTAGCAGGTGACGGCGGTGCTATTTCGGCTTACGGATGTACCGGTATCATTCAAAATTGTATTTTCTACAATAACAAAACTAAATATTTTGACCTGTTTATCGGATACGGCGGAGCCATCCGTGCGGGCTATCCTACTGCTCAACTTGCTTCTGTTCTAACTATAAAAAATTCTGTTTTTTATTCCAACACCGCAAAATATGGTGGCGCAATTTTTGAAAGCTCAAAAGGAGAAATTACTGTTTCAAGATGTACTTTCTTTGATAATAATTCAGCTAATAGTGCGGCTGCTGTTGTTGGCGGAAATATTTACAATTCTTTGTTTTACAATAACTCAGGGGAAGTTATTGTTGGAACTTATGGCGAAGTTAATAATTGTACTTTTGTGAGTAACACTTCTGAATTTGGAGCTCTTGATGCAGCCGGTTCGGTTATTAATAATATTGTTTATAATAATTCAGGAGATGGCGGGAATATTAGACAAAAATACACTAACGCTTTTATACTGAATAATTGTGCTGCTCCGGCGGGAATTGCCGGAAGTGGAAATATTGCTTCTGACCCGCAATTTGTTAATCCGGCTTTGAATGATTATCGGGTGTTTGGAGCTTCGCCATGTGTTGACGGCGGCTCAAACTATCACGAAAGGACTTTTGAAACTATAAAAACTGTCTTCGTAGATTTTGGATTGCAAGACAATATGACTTCGGGAAATTGGAATAATCTTACTAATTATCATGACGGTTCTTCTATCGCAAATGCTGTTTCTTCTAACGGAACTCTTTCCGGTATTTCTATTACTATCAGCAATTTTTACGGTGCTATAGGATGCGATGCTGTTTGCATCGGCTCTCCTTTCCCTCCGTCGGCGGAACAAGATAACTTTGTTGCATCGGTAGGAGAAAATAACGGCGGATTTATTTATATTGAAGGACTTGTCCCGGGAAGAAATTATGATTTTACCTTCTTTGGTATATTCACTAACAATGCTTACAACGGATGCTATTTCGATATAAACGGGACTTTTGTTGATACTTATAATTTTAATAGAACTAATTTTTACAGCCCTGCTGCTAAATCAATTATCGCGCCCGGAGATGGAAAAGTTATTATTAGAACCTGGGCTTATCCGGCTGATAATTATGCCGCAATAGGTATTCTGGCGATTAATGAAAAAGATTATATTCCTGTAGGACCGGTCATCCCAAGTTCTCAACTCGACTTACCGGGCACTAACAGAATTATTAACGAAATTGTCGATATCGGTGCTTATGAATTTACAGGCGGACTCGCTCCGGTCGCTGTTGCAAAAAAAGTCGGTGAAGAATCCAGAATGAACCACCCTATAGCTTTTTCCGCTGACGGTTCTTATGACCCGGACGGAACAATCGCTGATTATTCCTGGAATTTCGGCGACGGATTTACTACTAACGGGACAGCATTAACAAACGTTACTCATAACTTTGCTGCTGCGGATTTTCGAATTATTACTCTTACTGTTACAGATAATTCTGGTCAAAAAGGCAGTGATAATATTAATCTCAATATCTTGCCGGAAGTGCCTGATGCTCCCACAGATCTTTCCGTTACAAACGATGCCGCAAAAACCGTTTCGGTTGTTTGGAATGACAACTCGGACGATGAAGACGGCTTTGTTATCCAGCGTTATACTCTTGATTATCCTGCTGTTGAAGTAATTATTGATGATGAAGATTATGATAACATGCTGTATGAATCCGGTGGCGACTGGAGAACAAAATCGATATCAAGTGCGTATAAAGGAAGTTTTCATTATCTTTACAGTACTAAAACTCTTAATTATCGTGCTTTTTGTAATCCTAAATTGCAGAATGAAGGGCTTTATGAAATTTTTATCAGATGGCCCCACCCTACTTATATTCCTAAAATTTTAGGGTCCACTACTTTTGCTCAATTTGCTACTATTATTGTTCATCACGCAAATGGTCAAAAAACTTTTATCTATAATACAAGAGTTAACGGCGATAAGTGGAACTCTTTCGGGATTATTAAAATGAATCCTGGCTCTTATATCGAAATGGACCTGCCGTTCAGCGATGCAACTGTTCCTATCGATGCTTTTAAATTCGTTAAAGTTTCGGAATTTGTTAATGCGGGTTCTGCTCCGGCTAATTCGACTAACTTTATTGATACTAACATCGAACAGGGGAAAATTTATTCTTACCGCGTTTTTGCAACTAATAATTTCGGTTATTCTTTGCCTTCAAATGAAGATACTGTGCTTGTTGATTTTACTAACCAAATTCCTGTTGCGGTTATTGATTCTGTTGACCCGTCTTCCGCGAATTTTCAAGCACTTGTTTCCGTTGTCGGTTCAGGTATCGACACTGATGGTACTATCTCAAATTATAAATGGGATTTCGGCGACGGATATTCCGGCTCGATTATGGAAGGCGCTGCTTTGAGTAACGCTGCTTATACTTACAGACATATCGGAGATTACACAATCTCACTTACTGTTTATGATAACGAAGGGCGAGCCAGCACAAACATTGCTGTCGCTTCGGTTTCTATTTCCGGTGCTGTTCCTGCTCCGACAACAAACCTCGTTGCAAAACTTGCTGATAAAACCGCTGATGCAATTGCTCTTACTTGGGAAGGAAACATGGTTCACGAAGACGGTTTTAAAATTCAGAGAAAATTTGATTCGGGAAGTTTTATTGATTATGTTACTACACCAAAAGGTATTAAATATTATTCTGACACCGATGTTTATCAAGGACACACTTACACTTACAGAGTTCGGGCTTACAATGAATACGGTGCTTCGGACTGGTCGAATGAAGATTCTGTTTATGTGCCTGTTTTGCCGGTTGCGACTATTTTATCGCCTAACGCTGCGACTTCCGATGTTCCTGATTTAGTGATTAATTTTATTGCTGAAGCTGCTGCCGGCGATAGTGTTATTACTAATTTACAATGGAATTTTGGCGATGGTTCAATCAACACAAATGGTGGATTGCAACTGACAAATATTGTTCATACGTACACTATTGAAGGCGTTTATACCGCTGTATTTTCTGTTGTTGACCTCGGTGGTTTTGGTGCGGAAGATTCGGTGAAAATTGAAGTCATACCGGAAGCAATGGGAATAGTATTCAGTATGATCGCGCTTTGCGCGTTACTTCGGAGGGATATTTAGGTGTCAGGTGTCAGGAAATCCAGCAAACAACCGGCAAACTAACATCGGCAAATAAATTTGCGCGATAGCGGAAATTTCCTCCGAGCAACCAACGCGTAATCTGTTATCTGCGCGAAGCGTCCGCCGAAGGAGGATAATTGGTATGGGATTAATATTATTCCGAAGATACAAATAACGCCTTCGATGAGTGGCTGTTTTTGGA
>JAOZSF010000069.1 GCA_029939815.1 bacterium | reverse complement strand
TAACTAATAACTATTCATGCCTTTCAACTACAAAAACAACAAATTATTCTGCGAAAATGTTTCCGTGGAAGAGTTAGCAAAAGAACATGGAACTCCGCTTTATATTTACAGTAAGAACTCTTTTATAGAACAATATAAAAAACTTGAGTCAGCACTTGCCGAACTCGATAAAATGATCTGTTTCGCGACAAAATCAAACAGTAATCTTGCTGTAATAAAAACTTTCGCGGAATTAGGGTCCGGTTTTGATATTGTAACCGGAGGCGAACTTTTCAGAATAGCGAAAGCGGGTGGTGACACAACCAAAGTAGTTTTTTCCGGTGTTGGCAAAACAGCTGAAGAGATAAAATATGCTATTGAGCAAGACATTTTATTTTTTAATATTGAGTCGGAAGTTGAGTTAAAACGAATAAACGAAATTGCCGGTGAATTAAATAAGAAAACTCGTTTTTGCGTGCGCGTAAACCCGAATGTTGACCCGAAAACTCACAAATACATCACTACGGGTAAAAGCGAAAACAAATTCGGACTCGACTTTGAAGCGGCTAAAATCCTTTATAAACACGCCGAAAATTATAAAAATGTCGAAGCGGTTGGTGTACAAATGCACATCGGATCACAAATAACAACAACAGAACCTTTCGTTACCGCGATAAAAAAATTATTAAAATTAGTTGAGGAATTGCGGGCACAGGGAGTTGATGTCAAATATGTTGATATCGGCGGCGGACTCGGTATTGTTTATAAAGATGAAACCCCGCCTACTCCGGATGAATTTGCCGCCGCAGTAGTTCCTGAACTTAAAAAATTCAACGCGAAAATTATTTTCGAGCCGGGAAGATTTCTGGTTGGTAACGGCGGAATTATGGTCGCGGAAGTTCAATATGTGAAAAAAACACCGACAAAAGAATTTGTAATCCTTAATGCGGGAATGAATGATTTACTTCGTCCGTCATTATACGATGCTTACCATGAAATAATTCCTGTCAAAGCAAGTGATAATCTAAAAAAAATGGACGTTGTGGGGCCTATCTGTGAATCAAGCGATTTTTTCGGCAGAGAAAGAGAAATGCCCGAAGAAATTCAAAGCGGGGATTTAATTGCTTTGAAAAGCTGTGGCGCTTACGGTTTTGTCATGGCATCAAACTATAACACACGTCCACGCGGAGCGGAAATTCTTATTAGCGGAAATTCTGTCACTATAGCAAGAAAAAGAGAAACTTTGGAACAATTAATTGAAAACGAAATTTAAAAGAAAAAATACTCCCTTTTACCGTTTTTGCTGACTTTATTGTCCTTAAATGCACTTTAAGAGTTGAAAAAAAAGTTGATTTATGTTAAACTATAGTTGAACATAATCAACAATAAAAAACAAAATGAATATTTTAAACACAAAAGAATTAAGAACTCAACTCTCTGAAATTGTTAAACGCACAAAATGCGGTGAACAATTTACAGTTCTTTATCGCAGCAAACCGGCATTTCGTATAGTTCCGGTTATGCCGAAAGTTGAAGAGGATATAAAAGTGAAAAAAGATTCACTTTATAAAATGACAGCATTAGGCGCAACCAAAGACGGCTTAACCGCAGCAGATCATGATGCGGTTTTGTATGGATAATTATGAAAGCGATTTTTGTTGATACAGCAGGCTGGATGTTATTATCAGATTCAAACGATCCTTTTTATTTAAAAGGAATTGAGTTTAGAAATAAGTGGTTAAACAACGGCGGAATTTTCGTTACAACAGATTATGTGGTAGATGAAACATTAACTTTATTGCGCGCAAGACTTAATCTTTCTGCAGCGGAAAAATGGTGGCAAATTGTATCAAATAGTTCCAGAATTAGTTGGGAATATATTAACAGTGTCAGATCTGAAGAAGCAAGAGCATTATTCTTTGGCTGGCGGGATCAGAAATTTTCTTTTACTGATTGCACAAGTTTTGTTGTAATGAGAGAATTAGGTATTGATAAAGCATTAACTTCTGATAAACATTTTGCACGCGCGGGCTTTACATTAGTCCCCGGCAAAAAGTGATTAAATATAAATGAAAATAAACTTTACTAAAATGCACGGCTGCGGAAATGATTTTGTTGTCATTGACGCAACAACTAACTTGGAAAAATGGCAGCCTTCGGTTAATGAAGCTGCTTTTCTGCTTGACAGGCATTTCGGTATCGGTGGTGATCAGCTGCTGATTATTTATCCTTCGGAAACCGCAGATATGAAAATGACTATCTTTAATCCGGACGGTGGAGAAGTTGAAATGTGCGGTAATGGAATTCGCTGCTGCGCACTTTACGCGAAAAATCACGGGATAATTGATAAAAATGAAATGACAGTTGAAACGCTTGCCGGAATAATAAAACCGGTTATTGAAGAAAATTGTGTTCGAGTTGATATGGGAAAACCAAAACTCGACGCCGAGGAAATTCCGGTATCCGAATTTTCGGGGCAGGTGATTAATGCCAAACCCCCGGAAATTGACGCAAATTTTTCTTTACCTCCAATGACATGTGTTTCAATGGGAAATCCGCATACGGTTTTCTTTGTTGATAATATTGATGCCGTTCCTTTGGAGGATGTCGGCAAAAAAGTCGAAACGAATGCAATATTTCCAAATAAAACAAATGTTGAATTTGCACAGATTTTAAATACCAAAACTGTGAAAATGCGCGTTTGGGAACGCGGAGCAGGAATAACTCTTGCCTGCGGAACAGGCGCTTGTGGCACAGTAGTTGCCGGCATATTATCAGGAAAACTCGAAAACGAAACAACAGTAATTCTTGACGGTGGCGAATTAAATATTTCATGGAACGGCGAAGAAACACCGGTCTTTATGACAGGTCCTGCAGAAGAGGTTTTTAGCGGAACGGTAAAAATATAATGAACAAAAATCAAAAAGAAATAATCATTAAATCAAATAATATTTCAAAAGAGTATAAAACAGGGTCTATGCCCCTGACTGTTTTGAAAAAAATTGATATTGAAATAAATTCCGGCGACTTTATAACTATCGTCGGTGCGTCAGGCGCGGGGAAAAGCACTTTACTACATATTCTTGGCGCTTTAGACAGACCAACAAAAGGAACCGTGTTGTATCATGGTGATAATTTGTATAAATTATCTGATTCCCGGCGCGCGAGTATCAGAAATGAAAAATTCGGCTTCGTTTTTCAATTTTATCATTTGATGCCGGAATTTACCGCACTTGAAAATGTCATGATGCCCGGTTTGATTTTAAGAAAAGAAATACACACTTTAAAAAAACCCGCTATGAATCTGCTTGATGCAGTAGGCTTGTCTGAAAGAGCGAAACATTTTCCTAATCAGCTTTCCGGAGGGGAACAGCAGAGGGTTGCGATTGCCCGTTCATTACTTAATAAGCCGGATATTTTATTTGCGGATGAGCCGACAGGTAATCTTGACGAAAATAGCAGTAACGCGGTAATCGGTTTACTTCAAAAGCTGCAGAAAGAATTAAATTTCGCGTTGATTATGGTAACGCATAATACTGAACTTTCCCAGCTTGGAACAACAAAATTAAAAATAAAAAACGGAACATTAATAACCAATTAATTAAATAGCATATAAATGATTAAACCAAAGGTAAATATTAACGGTGAAATTTTTTCTCCGGAAAATGCGAAAATATCAGTCTTTGATCACGGACTCCTTTACGGTGATGGCGTTTTTGAAGGAATTCGCTTCTATAATAGCAAGATTTTTAAATTCGATGAACATATTGATCGGCTTGACCAGTCTGCAAGGCATATTCTTTTAAAACTACCAATGTCATTGAATGAAATTAAACAGGAAACAATTAAAACTATTAAAGCAAGTAATATGAAAGACGGATACATTCGTCTGATTGTAACTCGCGGTGTCGGCACTCTTGGCATTAGTCCGTATAAATGTGAAAAAGCCCAGCTAATAATTATTGTGGATATTATTTCTCTCTACCCGGAAGAACTTTACGAAAATGGAATGGAAATAATTACCGTGCCAACTCAACGGAATATGTCTGAAGCTGTATCCCCACGTGTAAAGTCTTTAAACTATTTGAATAATGTTCTTGCAAAAATAGAAGCGGTAAATGCCGGTTTTGAAGAAGCAATAATGCTTAATAAATACGGTTTTGTCGCAGAATGTACCGGCGATAACATTTTTATCGTTAAAAATAAAATACTGATAACACCTCCGGCATATATGGGCGCTCTTGAAGGAATAACAAGAAATACAGTCATGGAAATCGCAACGGAAATGGGTAAAAATTCGGATATTTCCGTGAAACAGAGAGTAATGTCAAGACATGATGTTTTTTCTTCTGAC
Source organism: bacterium (assembly GCA_029939815.1). GTDB lineage: Bacteria > Auribacterota > UBA3054 > UBA3054 > B51-G9 > B51-G9. The sequence goes on along the minus strand of JAOZSF010000069.1, from coordinate 3,886 downwards.
GAATGCTTTCTTACGGGTACCGCCGCAGAAGTTATTCCTGTTACTAAAGTTGATGGCCGACCTATAGGAAACGGGAAAGTAGGAGAAATTACAGAAACATTAAGAAAAGCGTTTTTAGAGCTTACTCAAACAACCGGAACACCGATATACGAATAATGATTTGCCCTTTTTGTAACGAAAATGAAGCTACAATTCATTTTACCGAAGTAATTAACGGTAAAATGGAGGAAACACATATGTGTGAAGAATGTGCTGTGAAAAAAGGAATCGAAACCTCAATCCCTTTTTCATTCGGCGATATTCTTTCTGCAATAACTAAAGGAATTGAAAATCTCAGCCAATTGGAAAATGAAAACTTTCTCGAAAATCCAAGTTGTTCCGCCTGCGGCTTAACTTTAAAAGATTTTATCAAACAAGGTAGATTGGGCTGCCCGAAATGCTATGATACTTTTAATGTTGCATTAAAAGATATTATAAAAAATGTGCAGAAATCACCGAACCATACAGGAAAATTTCCAAAAATATTTCCAAGAGATGAAGATTCAAAACGTAGAATTGCCGAGCTTGAAGAAAAATTGTCCCAAGCCGTTAAAAATGAACATTATGAAGATTGCGCAGTTTACAGAGATGAAATTAAACGCTTAAAACAAGCAGTTGAGAGTAATTAATATGTTCGAAAAAATGATCAGTCATAAACCTCCATGGCTCGTTACTCCGCCAACTACAAAGCCTATCGCGATAAGTTCCCGCATTCGGCTCGCAAGGAATATGAGCGATATTCCTTTCCCGGACCGCTGCACAGATAAGCAGCGGGAGGAAGTTATTTTGCGTGTGAGAAAAGCCGCGAAAAAAACTGATTTGCTAAAAAATGCAGAGATTCTGACGTTAAATTCATTATCAAATGTTGATAAACAATTTCTCGTCGAAAGACATCTCGTAAGCCCTGAATTTGCACAGCAGACAGCTCCGTCAGCTGTTATTATAAGTAATGATGAAACCTGCAGTTTAATGATTAATGAAGAAGACCATATCCGTATGCAAATTCTTCGTTCCGAATTAAATCTTGAAGAAGCGTGGGAAATGATTAATAAATTTGACAGCGAACTTGAAAAATCTCTGCCTTATGCTTTCTCCTCAAAATACGGCTACCTGACCGCATGCCCGACAAACGTCGGTACCGGCCTTCGTGCCTCAACTATGCTTCATTTACCTGCCCTTGTTCATGAACACAAAATAGGAAGCGTTATGTCGGCGGTAGGTAAAATAGGAATAGCCGTTCGTGGTCTTTATGGTGAAAGCAGCGATTCTAAAGGAAATATGTTTCAAATCTCTAACCAAATTACTTTGGGACAGGATGAAAAAAATATTGTAAATCAGCTTCATCAAATTGTTTTAAGAATAATTGATCACGAAAACAAACTGCGGGAAACTCTAATCGTAAATAAACCGTATCAAATTAAAAATGATGTCGGACGCGCGTACGGAACTCTTAAATATGCTGAAATTTTAACAAGTGAAGAAGCAACAAATTTATTGTCTTCTTTGCTTATAGGAGCAGATTTGCAAGTCTTTGATAAAGTTAATCGGGCAACCGTTAATGAACTTTTAATAGATATTCAACCCGCACATTTGCAGAAAATGAAAGGGAAAGAATTAACCGCGGAAGAAAGAGATATCTACCGTGCAAAAATTATAAGAAACCGCTTATAAAATAAATATGAAAATAATTATTGCTACTCATAATATCGGTAAATTACAGGAAATGAACTTTCTGTTTACAGAGTTTATACCTAAAAATTACAACATTAATTTGTTGTCGCTTAATAAATATCCGGATATTCCGGAAGTTATTGAAGATGGTGATTCTTTTCAGGCAAATGCGGAAAAAAAAGCGCTTTTTACCGCAAATTATACAGGTGAAATGGTGATTGCAGATGATTCCGGACTCGTAGTTGACGCACTAAACGGAGAACCGGGAATTTTTTCATCAAGATATTCCGGAGAAAACGCAACCGATGAACAAAACATTGAAAAATTACTTGAAAATCTTAAAGATATTCCGGAAGAGCTGCGAACAGCACATTTTGCTTGTGTAATATCTATAGCAACACCAAATAATATTATCGGCTCTTTTAAAGGAATTTGTAACGGAATAATAGGAACAAAACCTCAGGGGGATAATGGCTTCGGTTATGACCCGCTGTTTATTAGAACCGATATTGGAAAAACTTTTGCTGAATTGCCTCATGATGTGAAAAATAGAATTTCTCATCGCGCACGCGCGTTTGAAAAAGCAGCATCTCTTATCGAAAAAAATATAAAATTAATAGAAAAAATATAACCATAGCAAATATCATAAAATGAGTGAAACAAAACGTAAGCGCCTTATTACAAAAATAATTAACAAATGCGCCAAAACAGCAAAAAAAACAGGGTTCATTACCTGGGAACAGTTTAATGATATTATTCCGGATGATATCCCTTTTCAAGAACTCGAACTGCTTCAGGTAGCGATCCAAAACGGACTGTCAAAGAAAAACATCGAAATTCATGATAAACCGTCTGATATTAAAATGGATCGTGAAGAAGAAGTTTCAAATGAAAAATTTGATGCGGAATTAAAACAACTGCAAATGAATCAGCATCTTGACGACCCGGTAAAAATTTACCTTAAACAAATGGGGAGAGTTCCTTTGCTGCCAAGAGCGCAGGAAGTTTCTATTTCAAAAGAAATCGAAAAAGCTAAAAAGAATATCAGAAAATATGTGTTTAGATTTGGAAATGTTGCCAAAGAAACTTTGATATTGAGCGATCAGTTATTGGAAGGAGCAGAACGATTTGATCATATCGTCGCGGAAAATACAAGAAAAAAATTGATAAGTCGCGATAATTATATTCGGTATATGAAACCTAAAAGACGGCAAATTCGCGACCTTGACAGACAGCTTAGAGTTTTATACTCTCGCTTGCAACGGGATACTATTCGCGCTAAAGAACGTCAGAAATTAGAAAAAGAAAAAAATGAAAAAGATGAACAGTTAATCAATTTAATGAAAAAACTCGATTTTAAACAGTCTATCATTGAAGAATTTGCCGAAATGCTGCTCATACTGCACGATAAAGCTAAAGAATCAGAACAGATTATCCTCGATCTTCAAGCTTCAGACAGAAGAGGAATTAAAAAACGCGTTGCGCAGGAAAGAGCGAGAATTGCCGCTATTGAAAGACAATGCCGCATGCCCGCGAAAGATATTTACAGAAACATCAGCCATTTGAAAAAATGGACAGATGTCTCTAAAATCGAAAAAAGTAAAATGGTCGAAGCTAATCTCCGACTCGTCGTCAGCGTGGCAAAAAAATATATAAATCACGGCATGGATTTCCTCGACCTTATTCAGGAAGGAAATGCAGGGCTTATGAAAGCGGTTGATAAATTTGAACACCAACGCGGATTTAAATTCTCTACTTATGCGACCTGGTGGATTCGCCAGTCGGTTACAAGAGCTATCGCCGATCATGCAAGAACAATTCGTATTCCTGTTCACATGATTGAAACAATTAATAAATTAAGACGTTCATCAAAACGGTTTGTCCAAAAAACAGGAATGGAACCTTCGCCGGAGGATATCGCTCATGAAGTTGAAGCAACTGCAGGAAAAGTTCACGGAATTTTAAAAATTGCCCAGTCACCAATTTCCCTTCAAACGCCTATTGGTGATGGTAATGACAGTACTTTTGGAGATTTTATTGAAGATAAAAGCGCCGAAAGTCCACTCTCATCCGCAAATTATGACCTCTTGCGTGAACAAATTATGATGGTTCTCGATACACTTAATGAAAGAGAGAAAAAAGTTATTATGCTGCGATTCGGTATTAAATACGGACC
>JAOZSF010000068.1 GCA_029939815.1 bacterium | reverse complement strand
ACAGATTTCTTGATGAACTTGATTTGCGCAAAAAACATTATCAGGAAAGGTTTGCTTATCGAATAGAAGGTTGGCAAAGAATGGCGCAACCGCTTAAGGTTCTTCCGGATGCGAAATCTGTTATAGTAATAGGTTTTTATTATCTGACGGAAGAATCTGAACCAGCAGGTTGTCGCGGCAAAATGGGAAGGATAGTAAATTACGGTCATCTTGGAATACTTAAACGCGCCCGGCTTATGCGTTCTTTCTTGCAAAAGAAAGGATACAAAGCTGTTATTGGAGCCCATCGAAAAGAAGCGGCAGTTCGCGCCGGACTTGGTAGTATTGGCAAGCACAACCTTGTTATGAATGAAGAATGCGGCAGTTGGGTGGCATATCAATCTATTGTTACAACAGCCGAAATGGAAGCCGACAAACCTTTTACGGATGACCTGTGCGGAGATTGTGATCTTTGTCTAAAAGCTTGCCCGACATCAGCGCTTTACGAACCCCGCCGACTTGACCCCCGAAAATGTGTAACTTATATGCTTACTTCGCGAGATGTTTCAGAAGAATATCTTCCCGCATTTGACAATTATATTCTTGGCTGCGATGTGTGTCAGGAAGCTTGCCCGATAAATAAAAATCTCAAGCCAAAGTCGGATGTTGAAAGTCTCCTTCCTGATTTGATGGGTATGTACCCGCCACTTGTTAATCTTTTAAGAATGTCTGAAGAATCATTTCAAAGAGATGTTATCGCCGGAATAACTGATAAGATGTCAAGCCATCGATTTCTGAATTTTCTGATGAAAAATAAACTTTTCCAAAAAATTCTTCAAAAAGTAATGTCAACTTTTTTTAAAGGAAAGGAAGTCTTGCCGGAGACTTTTGTACATGCAAGCGGAAATCTGGAAGTTTATAAACGTAACGCTTTGGTTGCAGCAGGCAACCTTGGCGATAAGTCTTTACTTAACGATATACAGCCTTTAAAAAGCGATTCATATCTTGGAATTTATGCGGATTGGGCAGAAAGGAGAATCACAAATGATAAATAACTTTGAAATATTAAAAACAACCTGTATCATTTACGCATTCGTTTTTGGCGGCGCTTCGCTTCTTACCTATGCATTTCGAAAAACTAACTGGGGTCGCAATATCAAAGCAGCGATTCTGATGTGGCTTGTTATTTTTTCTCTGTTTATTTTTGGCGCTTATGCCGGTTGGCTTGTTTTTGCGTGTATTATTTTACCGATTGCAATTATATCTATTCGTGAATTTTACAAAATGAACGATGTTTGCGGGGCGCCACAATTAATAATCGCAGTTTTTTTACTGATTCTTATGGCGCTTGCGATACACTATGACCGGCAAGATATTTTTCACGCAATTCCACTTCTCGCAATTTTTATTTATTTTACTGTACAGCTTTTTCGTGGTTCATACAAAGACATAACAAGAATAGTCGGGTTGCAGTTACTCGGTCTTATCTACTGGGGATGGATGCCCATGCACTTTTTGCGCTTGCATAAGTTGCCTGGCGGCTTTGGAGCAATTATCATGCTATGCACAATGATTGCCTTGAACGATAACTGTGCTTATTATACGGGAAAACTGTTGGGAAAAAACAGTCCGAAATTTTCTCCTTTAATTAGTCCAAATAAAACCTGGGCAGGATTTGCAGGCGGAGCTATAGCTACGCTGTTAGCCGCTGTTCTTTTTGGTTATACTTTACCGAATTTTTCGCTTTTTCAAAGATTAATGCTTGGCGTTGCTACCATTATGGTTATTCCGGCAGGCGATTTAATAGAATCTGCGATGAAGCGTGATGCAGGTGTAAAGGACTCAAGTTCTCTTATTCCCGGACACGGCGGAATGATGGATAGATTTGATTCATGGGTTTTTACGGCTCCCTTATATTATTATTTTATGACATCTTTATTTTAAAATTATGATTATTGATGGACACCACCATATAGAAGCCGGACACAGCCATATTCTTGAGCGTATGGATGTGCTTGGCATTGATAAATCGATATTGATAGGGGTTGGTGTTTCTGACATTTCGGTTGTTACAGTTCATGATTCTTTGATTTTTCAATCGGATTTTCTTCTCCGAACAGTAGGTACAGCTAAAATGCGGAGCTTGGTTCGGGGGGGAACTTTACAAAACGTGCTGCTCGAAAATCCAATTAATGATCGGGTTTTGGACGCGTTAAAAGCGGAGCCGAACCGATTTCTTGGATTTGTTTTTGTAAATCCGGAATCTGATTTGTGTTTCCAAGAAATTGAACGTTGTCTTGATAGTGGAATGTGCGGAATTAAATTATCGCTTTTACAATATCCTACCAACCTAGCCGGTCCGCGAATGATGAAAATATGTGAAATTGCCCGTGAACGAAAAATACCTGTCTTTTTTCATCAGGGGCTTACTAAAGAAGCGTCCGACCCAAGCCGGATGATCAATGATTTTCCTGATGTAACATTTATAATAGCTCATGCCGGTATGCAGTACTATCGACAGGCAATAATTTTAGCACAAACGAAAAAAAATGTTTATATAGATACATCAAGCTGGATAGTTACGCAATGCAAACTTAAAAATCTTTATCGACAGCTCGGAGCTGAAAAACTGGTGTTTGGAACTGATGTTCCCGTTATGGCGACTGACCAATCAATCGGGCTAAAGAAAATTAACAACCTACATCTATCGCCTTCGGAAGAAGAGCTGATTCTTGGTGGGAATTTGCAGAAAATTTTAGATATTAATTAATTTAATAAAGGAAACTTATATGACTGAAAACTCTGACAATGCAAGAAGAGATGTAAAAGCGCGAGGAACTCGCTGGGCAAAAAGCATAGCTGCCGGGCTTTCCAAAACAGGTATTCGTCCGAATACCATTTCACTTTTAAGTATTGTTTTTGCAGCTATTGCCGGTGTTCTCCTCATTTTTTCGGAGAAAACGACTTTTCCCGGAAACTCTATTTTTCTTGTTGCTGCAGCTGTTTTCATCCAAATCCGTCTGCTTTGTAATTTGTTTGACGGAATGGTGGCTGTTGAAGGTGGAAAAGGTTCGCCATCAGGCATCTTATTTAATGATTTTCCGGATAGAATTGCTGATCCTTTGATTTTCGTTTGCGCAGGATATGCGGCACAAAACATACCCACTGCTGTCGAAATCGGCTGGCTAACCGGTCTGCTCTCTGTTTTTACCGCTTATGTTCGTACTCTTGCCGGAGCTTCAGGTGCAAAACAGCTTTTTCTTGGTCCGATGGCAAAACAGCATCGATTGGCGCTCATAACAATTGCGATATTGGCAAGTGCTGCAGCTGGGAAATGGGAATATAACGGATTAATTTTAATGGCGATTCTTGTAATTATTTCTTTGGGGTGTGTAATCACTTCGGTTCGCCGCCTTATCAAAGCCATGCGGGAATTGGAAACAAAATGAAAGATCTTAACGAATTAGTTAGCCGCGTTTTGTGCTGGGGGTCAAGAACAATTGCCGGGGTTTCCGCAAGATGGATTGATTGCGAACCTTCTACCCGGCAACGTATTTATTTTGCCAATCACAGCAGTCATCTTGATATCTTGATTCTCTGGTCTTCGCTTCCGGTCGAAGTAAGAAGAGTAACACGTCCGATTGCTGCCGGTGATTATTGGCTTAAAAATAAAGTTCGCCGTTTTCTTGTTGATAAGATTTTTAACGCAATTATTATTCAACGACCGGCAAGCAGCGGGCATCTTCGCGATGCTATCAAAGCGATTAACGATACATTATCTGGAATGGGAGAAAACTATTCGCTGATAATTTTTCCTGAAGGAACTCGCGGAACGGGTTATAAAATGGCTTCTTTCAAAGGTGGGATTTACAATCTTGCAAAAAAGAAACCGGAGATAGAATTTGTTCCCGTTTTTTTGGAGAATCTAAACCGCATTTTGCCAAAGGGGGAACTGCTTCCGGTTCCGTTAATCAGCAGCATTAGTTTTGGAAGGCCTTTTAAATTAGGCGAAGGAGAAAGTAAAAAAGATTTTCTAAAACGCGCAAGGCAATCTATTATTGATTTACAAAACATTTGAACTCTTATGAGGATAATTTATTATGTTGAAAGAAATTAATATTACATGGATTTTGTTCGCGGGAATTCTTTCTTTGCTTTTTCTTGCTTCAATTGCGGGTCAAATTTCCAAACGAATAGTTTCAAACAAGAAATTTTCAGCTATGGTAAAAACTTTTAATAAACGCGTTGGATTATGGTGGACAATGTGCGGCGTTTTTACTGTGGCTGCTTTTACAGGCGGTCTTGGTTCTATTCTTGTTTTTTGTTTAACTTCATTTCTTCTTCTGCGGGAATTTATAACAATAACACCCACACGAAAAGGCGACCATCATGCTTTATTTTGGGTTTTTTTCATTATTCTTCCTCTGCAATATTTTTTCCTGTTGCGCGATTGGTATGGAATGTTTATTATTCTGATCCCGGTTTACGCTTTTCTGTTTATCCCTCTTCGAATTGCTATTACAGGAGAAACCCATGGTTTCATGGAGCGAACCGCGAAAATTCAATGGGCATTGATGATTTGTATTTACTGTATCAGTCATGCCCCCGCTCTTTTGAAAGTGGATTTTCCAGGCGAACCTAAAATGGGTCTTCGACTCTTACTTTTTCTCTGTTTGATTGTACAAACAAATGACATTACTCAACTTATTTTCAGCTATGTGAATAAAAACAACGGCGCTAAATTAATCGCAGGATTACTTGTATCAACGATTATCGGGGCAAGTCTGTGGTGGGCTACCCCTTTCACAATTTTCCAAGCTGCCGCAATGGCTGCACTTATTGTTTTTATGGGAACCGCCGGTAATTTTTGTTATGCGGCAATGGTGCAAGACAGAAGAAAGCCTGGGGTGGTAGTTGTTCAAACGCGGCAAAGCATGACAGAAAGAGTTATCTCGCTTTGTTTTGCAGCACCTGTTTTCTTTCATATCGCAAGATATTATTTTACAAACCGCCCGCCAATAACTTTTTAATAATTTATAAAAATTAAAAAATATCCATGGATTTAAATTCAATAACTACAATCGTAATTTTATACATTGTCGGAACAATCGTTTTAACAATGCTCATATTTATAGGCGGAAAAATATTCAAAATAAAATCAGGGTTTTGGGGGGCTTTAGTTATTTCAGCTGTTTTGTGTGCCGTAAGTCTTGTAGGAATTGAATATTCTAAAGAAACAAAAAAGAAGGAAATAGCTTCATATCCTGAAAAGGCTAACGAGCTATATCTTGAAGCCGAACAACTAATGAATTGGAAAGATACGGATACAAAAACCGTTCAGAAGAAATACAACAAAGCCAAAGGAAACATTGATTGTATTTTATCTAAATATGCATCGACAGACTTAGCGGAAGAATTAAAAAAACATCAAAAAAAAATAGCCGGTTATTCTCTTTGGGATTTTTACTCATTTCAAGGAACCATCGCAATATTAATCGAGTATGAGAAAAAAACTAATTGTTATGAAAATCTGCTGCCGTGGGCACAAGCCGGTAATTTATCCGGAATAGCCGATTTATATATTACGGTCAAAAACAATAAAAAAGCAAATGAATTATTAGATCAAGTAGTAACGATTTCTGAATCAATAGATTTTTCCGAAGATAAAATATATTCTTTACTTAAAATTGCATCGCTATGTATTAAAATCGGTCAGAACGAAAAAGCAAATAAATTATTGAACATTGTTCTCGAACAAAATCAAAAAGCACATAATTTCTATCAACAGGAGCTAACAAAGTCAAGAGTTGCATCAATGTATATAAAAATGCAAGAAAAATCAAAAGTATTAAATCTGATAAAAACTATTCGAATTCCGAAAATAAAAGTTGCCGTTTTGGGAGAGTTGGCAGTCGATTACGCAAAAAATTCTGATTATGTTCCGGAAAAAATCGTTTTAGACCAATTGTTCAATGCCGCAAGTTTGATTTCTGATTCATCAGTTCGTGAATTGGAATTAGATAAAATTCGTTGTAATTATGCCAGAAACGGAATGAAAAACCATTTTAATATTTCTAATATTATAGAAAAGACAGCAGTTGCTGCAAAACAGCAGGAGCAGAAATCTATTGCAGAATATAAAAAAGCTTTTTTTGAAAAAATAAAGGAAGTAGATGAAATGCAACAAAATCATCAAGAAAGTGAAGAAAACAAGCAGTTCGCAAAAAATATGGATAAACTTAATGCCTTTTTTATGCCGCTTGGAAAAACCGGACGTAATTTGGGCTATGGGTTAATTGTTTTAGAAGTTGAAGAGGATGGCGCTTTTGCCGAAAGCGGCGGAAAAGTTAAAGATACCATATTAAAAATTAATGGCAAATATATTTATTCGGTAAAAGATTTTAATAAAGGAATGAACAAGCTTGGAAAAAGGTGCAGGCGTATTTTTCTAACGGTTATAAGAAATGGAAAAGAAATTAAATTAGCAGTAAAGTTAAACCCGAATGGATATAATTTTAGAAAAACAAGAAATAATAATTTCTGAAATAGACGATAACAAAGGTCTCGGGCTAAGAAATCTTACCATAAAACCACTTTCTACTCTAAGAAAAACAAGATTTTTAAATAATTACAATAAGTCTATCGGCTCGTTTGTTAAATGTGAAGAAATATTATTTAAAAGTTGTTTTTTTGTCAATCTTGGTTTTATAGCTGTAACCGGCGGTTCCTTCACCGAAAATTGTGTTTCCTACGGTAATAATTCCAATATATAAATCAGCTGATTTAGTTTGCCAATCCGTTGTTTCAGTATTTGAAATATTTAATGCCAAAGGCAATCCCTCACAGTTTTTATTACTGTAAATCAAATTAAGTTTTCCTTTCTTAAGTTTAAACTTTGCTGAAATTTTATTATCATTTTCTTTTGTTTTTGCTTTTGCTACTGTTCCTTTTTTGTTTACACTAAATTCACCGCATGGCAATGCCATACTGCCGTTTAAAATAATTAAATTCGTAAAACTCTCTCCGGAAAGGAAACTTAAATCAACTAACGATGAGTCCATTTCGCCGACAATTTTTAAATTTCCAAGTTGATATTTATCTCCCGCTTTCCACGTTATTTTTCCTTTAAATTTTGTGGTGGCAAAAATAGATGTTTCACTGGAAATATTTACTTCCCAACCAACATCTTTAAGCAAGCCTTCCGTAACAGGTCCGGGATTATGTACTGATTCTCCAAAACCAAGAGAATAAGTCATTAAAGCATTGGCCGTATTGTTAAATATTTCGTCAAGATGAGAATAACTTGAACCGCTGTTCCAGGTTGACGGGCAATAAAGTTTAACTTTGCTGCCGCCGTTTGCCGCATTAGCATAAGTTCCGTTAAAATAAACACTCCCGCTGGTCAGGGCATTTTTTAAAGAAACGGAGTTTTTAGGATATGCTGTTGTATTGATTAAACTTGTTCCTGAATTATTTTCTGTGAATTGATCATAAGCATTAGGATAATCATTGTACCATCTCCCTAATCCGCCATAGACATATAGATTTCCGGCAAAGCCGAGACCGTGGCAAATTTCATGTAAAACAACGCTTGCCAGATCATATTTATTATTCGGAGTATTGCCGTCAGTGGCTGTGTACCAGGAAAAAGTACTGCTGAAACCCATATAAATGTCAGGATTTGCCGGGTCAAGATCAGAACCGTGAAGCGCGTTCCCTAAAGAAACCGGATAGAAAGTACTCGCAATCGGAGCGCCTGGAAAATCCCGCCAGTAAGATAAAGCGCCGCTGTGTCCAAGTATTCCCCAACCCATATTATCAACCCAAGCAGCGTTGATTGTTATTGGAACGGACGATTTAATAATTGACCCCCAAATATTAGCAGCGTATGTAAACGCGGCTTTAGCATCTGCCGGCCATGAAACCGCATGATCTTCCCAAAGTGCGTCGGGGGAATTTGCAGGAAGAAAATTAATGTTGACGGTTGCTGTCTGCGAATTTTGCAATCGTAATTTTTTCGTTGCCGGAACGTGAAAATTAATGATGTTCGGGTTAGCAACTAAAATACCTGTTGGCGCTGCCGGGGTTAATTTCTCTACTGCAAACAAAAAATTCGCGGCAATAAAAAGCAGACAAATAAATTTTTTCATGGCAAGTCCTATTAATTATTGTTATTATTAATACTATAATATTATAACATATTTTTAATTTTTACGTTTGGTGCTCAAAATAATGAATATAAATAAAATAAAAACGTCAAATATTAAACTTGTCCAAAATTTATTTTCGACAATAGTAAACAACGATAAAAAATAAGG
>JAOZSF010000067.1 GCA_029939815.1 bacterium | reverse complement strand
ACCGGTTAATTTTGGTAATCAGCGACCAATATTATGGATAAAGGGCGACTATTTATTGTAAACCGGAAGACTAACCGAAGAAGGGAATTCTTTTCCGACAAATATTTTCTGATGTGCTTTCACCATTTTCTTGGCTGAATATATCGGTTCTCCGGTATTTAAATTCCTGTTAAAAGCGGGGAAACAGCTTGATGTGATTACAATTCTCAATTTATGACCCGGGTTAATTTGATAACCGGTAGGCCAGATTTTAATTTTTAATTTTCCCGGTTTATTTTTATTTTTCGGAATAAATTTTGCGCCACCTGTTTGTATATTCACTATCGGGCCTTTTTTAGGAAAAACATCCTGAACGCTCACAAAAAAATCCGTCTCTTTCGCATCGGTTTCAACAAATAACTCAGCATTTATAGGGCCGAGAAGTGTCAAGGGCTTGTTTTTTATTTCCATATCAAAAATAAGCTGGTCTGTGCGGGATGTTGTTGATGACTGGTCGGCAGGGCCAACATCTTCGCCGAAGATACTTCCGCCGAGACTTGGGAACGGGTCAGCCGGATCATAAGTATATTTCAGCGTCTCGTTTTTCTTCCGGATTTTAGTTGAAAGTTGCTTTCCGCTATGTAAATAAAATTTTATTAATGCCGTTTCTTTTGGCGGCCAGATATCGCTGCCGATGTACTCATTTCTTTCCATAATGAAAAGGTTGTACTTCTTATTTTTGTATGGTGAGGTAAAAAGTTTATCTGTATTTTGACCTTTCAAAGCGGCGATAAGATACTGATAATTAAGCAATTCCCTGTTTCCAGTTTTTTCTTCCCCGCCGTACTCTTTTTCAAGAACCTGATTCCCGTGACACCAAGGTCCGACAACCATTCTGCATTTTTCCTCTGTTTTTTTATCAAGAGCCAGAAAATCGTCAAATTGCGGACCAATAAACATATCATACCATCCTGCCATAAAAAGGGAAGGACATTTAATATATTTGCTGACATTTTGTTTTTCCCAAAAGTCATCATATTTTTCATGTTTAAGATACTCTGCAATAAACTTATTTGTTTTTCCATAAGATTTTATGGCCGCTGATGAAAGCGGGAGAATTTTATAAGCTTTATTGATATTGTATTCTTTTTGTGGAGTGTCCATCATAAAGCCCCACGAGAAAACGGTTTTCGGTGAAAAAATTCCGTAAGGATAAATTATTTTATAAGTATTTCCACCGGTAACGTGTAAAGTCGCGACATCAAGGACATCAGCAATAGCGATTTGTGTATAACCGTTATAACTTCCTGCAAAGCCGCCGATTTTCCCGTTTGACCATTTTTGTTTTTTAATCCATTTAACGGTATCAAGCCCGTCTTTTCTTTCGTCAACGAACGGGAAAAATTCTCCTTTAGAAGTAAGTCGCCCGCGGCAATCCTGAATCACCACCGCAAATCCCTGATCAAGAAACGGCTTTACTATCGGTAAAATAGCGTCAAAATTTTTGTCATAAGGTGTTCGCGCGAGGACAGTTGGAAACTTACCCTTCTTTTTGGGAAGATAAAGATCGGTGCCGAGTGCGGTTCCGTCCTGTGCGATAACATTGGTAGTTTGAAAAGAATAATTATCCGGTAGTTGAGGGGTCGCACAAGAGGAAAGTTCAGCCATGATAAGGAAGAGACAAAGTGTGGTTAGAAATTTCATTTTTTTGGTTGGTTTAATATTGCGTTACAGGCGCAGCAGACCAAACGACAAGAAACCGAACGGTCAATAATTGACTGTAAAATTTCAAGTTTCAAGCTTCAAATCTCTATTTTCCGAACATGCTGTCAAATCGTTTTGTATTCAAAGATTCAACAAACGCGCTTACTTTTGTGTATGTGCTGCAAGGATCTGTAGTTTCATCTAAGCAATCGCCGTCGAGGACCAGGAGAGGGACTTTAACTTTTTTTAATTCTTCTTTCAAGTGTTTAATAAAACTACTGTCTGCCATTGAACATCTTCCAAACATGTGATTATAAAGAACACATCCTGTAAATTTTGCATGAGCAGCGCTGGCGGCGATTTTTTTCACTCTGAGTTCCGGATCTAGAAAGCCAACGGTTAAGATTCTTTTTGCGAGACTTACATATGGATCATTTACATCTAGAATATCCCACCCAACATGATTAACTTCTTCGTAAACTATTGGTGCATTGTTAGTTACTTCAATGAAATTCATCAATTTTTTGCTGTAAAACGGTGGAAGATGAAGCCATACAAGTCTGTGAGTATCTTCAATATTTGTGTATAATTCGACTTCTTTTTTTCTTTCGATCAACTCATCGCGGAAAGTTTTCTGAAGTTCTACGAACTCAGGTTTTCCCCAGCCCGGAGAAAAGACAAGCGCGTTTAATATTGCATCACTGCCGTGAATAAGTGGTGGACTTGTAAATCTGATTTCGTTAGCTTGCATAGCATATTCACGTGCTTGATTTGAAAATTCACATGCTTCAGCCAGTTTATCATGTTCAAGTTTATAACCAAATGCTTTTTCCATTTCTTTAACAGATTCTCTCAGCCCGCCGGCCAATTGTTCGACAGAGTGTTCGCTAAGCTTATAGGGTGTGTGAAGCGTATAATATTTATTTTCAAGATTATAATCCCTGACAAGATCAGCAAAAATCCTTTCGCCTTGCTGGCATGGCTCTGTAGTTGTAACCGCGAAATCAGGTGTTGGAAGTTTTTCATCTCCTTCAAGAACGCGCAGGAAAGAGCATGTTTCAGCCGAATATCCTTTTGAAGCGGCTCTGTCAAAGCATTGCTGAAGTTTTTTAGGGTTACGCGCTCTAAAGGCGGCATAAGTTTCAAGAGTAACTGTTCTGGCACCGAAAGCGTTAAGGATTTCCGGAGGATAGAAAAGATTTCTCCAAACCATTGGAACGTCTCTATTTCTTGAAAAGAGTTCCCGCCGAGTTATATTTGCTCTCATAGCGATAGATTTTTTGAAATATCCTTTATCTGTAGCCGGTTTTCTCAAAACAACTTTATCAAAAATATCCGTGAATTCGCGAATAAGATGAACATCACCAATAGCGTCCTTGACTTGTTTAATACTTGGAATGCCGATTTTTTCAAGTCCGTTATCAGATTTATGAACGAAAAGTTTATTCTTAAGTCCGCCAAGCTTTTTTGCAAGAGGAGTTCCGCCAACAGATTCTATAATCTGCTGCAATTCATCAACACCGACTTTAAACACACTTTTTTCTTCATAACTCGCATCTTTTTTCTTTTTCTTCTCATAAAGTTCCGCAGCAAGGCAAGCTGCACCAAGAGCGCCCATAACCTGATGGAATTCAGGAATAATGATTTCATTATTTGTGATTTCTTTTAAATAATACCCAACGGCATTATTTGACGCGACACCGCCCTGAAAAACAATAGGACCTTTATAATCAAGAAAGAGTTCGCCAACTCCGGACATAACTGTTCTTGCCTGTGCTCTGCAAGCCGCACCAATAATATCGCCAAGGGGATACCTGTTTTTAAATTTATTAACAGATGTCGCGCTAAGAACGGCACAAATTGAAGAAACCTGTAATTTAGAATCGTAGTTAACTTTCTCATCCATATCTTCTACAGGCACATTAAGTTTTGCAGCAACACTGTCAAGAAAAGCTCCGGTTCCCGCCGCACAGATTCCACTCATTTTTGACATCCACATCTGCATATCTTCGTCAAAAAGTATCGCTTTACTGTCTTGACCGCCAACATCAAGAATACATTTAACATCAGGATAATAATGGCGTGCGCCTGCGACATGAGCGGAAATCTCGCTAACATAAGCGTCATATTTTATAAAGTCAACAAGTCCATCAACTATTTGACTTCCAGTAGTAATCGTACAGGCAACATTTTCTCTATCAATTCCCGCAGAGGCGAGGAAATCATCAATTGTCTTGCTTATTGCGCCGAGGTTGCATCGACCGCATTTATGGCATTCACCTGAACAACTGAGAATAGCGTCAGGCATTGGTTTAGTTCTGGTATAGACTGTATGATGGACTTTACCTTTTGGGGTAAGCAGTACAGCTTTAAAAGTAGTGGAACCGATGTCCACGCCGAGGAAGAATATATTTTCGTTTTTAATAGTTTTCATTTTACAATATTTTTAAGCGTTATTCAAGCATCAATATGCCTATTAAGTAATAGTGGTATTATTATACTAATTAATCGGTTTTTTGACAAGAGCGGAGTGCTTTTGCAGTTGACATTTGATAATTATGAATGAAGAATGGTGAATGATGAATTGAAGTGAATATTCGATATAAATTTCTTTATCATCCTTGCCTATAAAGTAATAAAATAATATAATTATAAGGCAGATTGTTAAGCAAAACCAAAATTCAATACAATTATGAATGACAAAATTAAAAATAAAATTTTTCTCTTCTCTCTTATTTTTCTAACCTTGATATCCGCATTGCTTATGTTTCATCGTCTTGGCGACAGAAGTGTCTGCGGAGATGAAATGGAACACAGAAGAATGGCACAACAGCCGGTTTTAAGAATTATGCAGGGGTGGCGTGTTCAAGCGGAACCTTTAGCTCATTTTATTAAACATTTTTCTTTAAAAATCAATGACGGACCGGTAAATCTGAGAATTCTCGGTGCTGCTGGTGCGATACTTATGGTCTTTCTTACAGGTTTGCTCACAGGAAAACTTGCCGGAAGATGGGCGGGTCTTACCGCCGCTTTTCTTGTTATGCTTTGCCCAGGTTTGATGAAATGGGGGCAATATGACAGATTTTATACTTTCGGCACGGCATCAATCCTTTTAAGCACAATTTTATTTTTTCGCGTGCTTGAAAAAGATTCATGGAAAGCATGGATCTGGTATGGTATTTCAGCTTTATTCCAAATTCAACTGTGGTATTTCGGAATGGTTCATCTTGCTATTTGCGCGGGAATTTACGGAATTATCTGGTTAATTGCCTGGCTGCCGATTCGTGAAAAAATGCTTTACAAACCGGATAAATGGCACAGTTTTCTGAAAGCAAGTGTGGTTGCCGGTTCAATCGGCGCGCTTTTGATTATTCAATATTTCACTTTTAACGATAAAATTCTCGGGGTTGTTTTCAATCCGACAAATAATGATAAACTTATTCGATATGGTCCTTCAGCATTTTCATGGGAAACTTTCGGTTTTGTTTTTCAGATGTATTTGCCTGCTTATGTTCATATAAAATGGCTGCTTATTGTCGGTTTTTTTGCGGCGCTTTTTATCGATCGCGAGCGGTCATTAATTTTTACTATTATTTCAGTCGGTTCAACGTTTATAATTGTCTGGGGACTGGATAAAAATAAAGCAACGTTAAGCGAGAACCGAATGCTATTTACAGTTCCTTTGCAGGTTAAAGCCTGGAATGCTTTATTTATCGGAAAAGAAAAACAATGACGCGGAAATAATGTTTAAAGAAACCGCGGATATATCAAAAAAATGCGATTATCACCCATTGCATTTCAGAGCGTGGATTCAACTTGGACATATAGCACGAAAAGCCGGTCGAAATGATGATGCAATAAAAGCTTATGAAGAAGTTTTAAAGTTAGAACCAAATCATAAATCAACAATAGAAGTTCTCGCGAATCTTTATGATGCTAACGGCAAAAAAGAAAAAGCAGCAGAGCTTAGAAAAATTTTAACAAAACCTAAACCTTAAAAGGAAAATAAAATGAAAATTGGCGGACGATTTGGCAGCACGGTATTTGAACCTTTGTACGAACATCTTTGCAAAAGTAATTACTGTTCAAATTTAATTTGTAAAATAGTAGATGCCTTTGCTAAAGGTCATAAAGAAAAAATGCAGAAACTATGCGATGAAATATGCGAAACAGAAAGTCAGGCAGATCAAATAAAGCTCTCGATACGAACCGGTCTTACGAAATCAATTTTTGCGGCGGTAAAACGTAATGATGTTCTGCAAATCGTTCGTAATCAGGACAAAATTTGCGGTCGTGCGGAAGATGTGTCAAAATTAATGGTTATTAGAAATACGAAACTTCCTGACGGATGTTCCGATATTTTTAAAATGCTTGCCGATAAAGTTGATAAAACAATACATTCTTTATTAATATGCTGCAGTCAACTTGCAATGATTCCAGGAAGTGGATACAACACGGAAGCGGATGCGGATGTGATTCTTGTTGAATTGGACAAAATACATGATAAAGAGGAAGAAACAGATAATATTGTGCAGGAGTTTACAAAAGAACTTCTTGCTCGGGAGAATGAATCTGACCCTTTGTCAATTATTCTTTTACTTGAAATGGCGCGTTTGATCAGCGGAATGGCAGACGAAGCTGAAAACGCCGCTGAAGGTTATACATCACTAATCCGCCATTAATCAGAGAGTGTTCGAAAAGGGTTGACTAATCAAATGAAATAGCGTTGTCTGTGGCTTAAATTTTTTGCCCACGGAATACACAGAAAAACACGAAAAAAAAGAGAAAGGAAAAATTTAATGGTGAAATTATCTTGTAAGCAGATACGAAAGTATATTTATATTCATTAAATACGCGTCAAGTGTTGTTTGAAAATCATCAACATTAGCATAGATTTTACGGTCATTATGCCACTTTCTCGGACCTTCCCATCGATAAAGGCCCTCTGCGTCAGCAGCCAGGCCTGTTTTGAATGCATTGCCTGTAGAATCGAGTGTTGCGAGCATAAAATCGCCATAATCGTTAAGATTATAAATTACAACCACTCTGCCGTCGATGTCAATAATTTCAAGAGGTTCCTGCCAGTAATTCATTCCCATTGGAGTGTTTTTAAAAACCGCAAAGGAATTATAAATAGAATGTTTGTTGTTAATCGGCTTTAAATCGTGGTCGGGAATAACTCTTTTCATCTCACGGCGGAAAGCAACATCAAAGCGCGAACGCCTTCCCGGCAGCGAGCTGTTTGCGACAATTGCGCCGCCTTGAAGGATATAAGTTCTAAGGTTTTCAATTTCCGCATCTGTGAATTTAAAGTCTTTGTGTCCTGTTATGTAAACAAACGGACTGTCAAAAATTTCAGGTGAATCGGCTCTTACAACGACAGGGGTTTTATTTTTTACTTCTATATTTGTTCTACGGTCAATTTCACGAATAAGATTTGCGAGAGAGCCGTATTTAAAATCAGGAACGGTTTTCCCCTTTTTATTTCTGTAGTGATGGAATTCACAGTCCCAGTCACCGCCTTCGTAGGAAAGCAAGACGATTTTATCAATAATCGCGCGGAGGGTTTTTCCGCCGCCTTCAACGCCGTGTTTAGCTGCATAATCACGGTACATCATATTTTTGACATTTTTGCCGAGATTATTAGCTGTTTTGAAATCGATTTTAGTTTTTTTCTTAAAGGAAAGGGTTTTAGGCCGTAATTTGCTCTTGATATTTCTTTTAACAACCATCCTTTTTTCCAACTTTTGCATCTTTTTCATTTTCGGTGGCGGAGGAGGAATATTTACCGGAATATTTTTTGGGAGCACAACCGGTTTAGGCTGCTCAATTTTTTTCTTTGCCGGTTTCCTGAAAACACTTGTAATAGCATCCCTCATTTTTTCTGAACTTGAAACAATGACAAAAGCCATTGCCACGGCAATAGCGGCATGAATGAGAATAGAGACGCCAAGTGCTTCTGACTGGCGAACAAGATCATATCTTTTTTTTATAAATTCTTTCAGATTCATAATTTATTCGAAAACACTTGCGTCTGATGGAAATGATATTTGATCAATGCCTGCGTAAGAGCAGGCGTTAAGCACAGAAACAACACGTTGGTGTTTCGTGTCACGTTGACCTCTAATTACAACAGGCTGTTCCGGATACGCCTGTTTAAGGTCATAAAGAATAGTTTTTAATTCGGGCAAATCGACAGATTTAGAAGAATCCGTAGGTTGACCGTTCCAGTAAACTTCTCCTGTCGGGAAAATATCTACGACAACTTCTTCAGGCGAATCGATTCGCTGTTCGTTTTTTGCTTCATTATCAACAGGAATAGCGACTTTAAGTTCTGATTCGTCCTGAATCAAACTTGCTGAAACGATGAAATAAATAAGCAGCAGGAAGACAATATCCACCATACTTGACAGATTCATTTCAATCGCGTCTTCATCTCTACATCCACGAAAGGCCATAATCGTTAATCGTTAATTGTTATTTGTCGAAGATCCGCCAAGGCGGATTAATTGTTAATCTTTATTATTTAATGATTTAACGATTTGATGATTTGGCGATTTTATTTCAATCGTTTCAATCGTTTCAATCGTTTCAATTATAACTAATATTGTTCCTT
>JAOZSF010000066.1 GCA_029939815.1 bacterium | reverse complement strand
AATTACTTCCCCTTCTCGCTGTTCCACAGTAACGTCTGCAATCGTCCGCCGAATCTGACATTGTTTTTACAGCAAAACGGAACAAGCCATGCAGCGCCGCGAATGTGTTTATCGCGTGTAACCGCGTTTGGCATCAGGAATATTTTTTCTTTTTCGATGTTGAATTTTTCTATTCTTTTTAACGCGTCAACCGCTTCTTCAATTGAATCGACTACAATTTTAATTTGTATATCGCAATTTTTGGAAAGATTTTTCTTTAAAATATCTTCGTCCCATCCCTGATATAATTTTGGGCTTAACGACAATAAATGCGGATTGCAATCGACATAAATTGTTGAATTAGTTTCGATAGTTATTTTCTTTCTTAAAGAATTCAGTTTGCCGCATAAATCTTTTAATTCTTCCGCGTAAATTGTGGGTTCACCGCCGGTTATCACCACATGCTCCACATTATATTCCTGAATTTGTTCGAGAAGAGAAGAATTTGAAATTTCTGTGCCGGATTCATCTGATTTGGCGTAAGCGCTGTCGCACCACGGACAATTCAGGTTACAGCCTGCAACGCGAACAAAAACCGAGGGAACGCCTGTGTATATGCCTTCTCCCTGAACTGAGAGGAAGATTTCATTAATTATCATTTTTTTCACCTATTAAATTAAATTAAGTTACGTATAAATTTTACGTTTTTTTCTATGTGATGTCAACACAGATTTGCTTATTAATGAATATATTTTAGAATAAAATAACATGCTTTGACAAAAAAGAGCTTAAATGGTATAATCTCAAACTGTTTTTATATAGTAAAACAAAAATTTTATTTACTTAACATTATAATTTAAAACAATCAAACAAAAAGGAAAAATGAAACAATTATTGATTACCTCTACTGTACTAACAACTGTGTTTTGCTCTAACGTAATGGCAGCGGGTGGAAACGAAGTTACTGCACCACCATGGGTATTTGCTGTTCTTGCAGCTTCAGTTCTTGCTTTAATATTTGCTGTCGTCTTTTACAAAATGATGATGGGAGCAAGTGAAGGGACTGACAGAATGAAAGAAATCGCGCAGCATGTTCGCGATGGCGCAATGGCTTATCTTGTACGTCAGTACAAAGTGGTGAGCATTGTTTTCGCGATACTTTTCACATTATTTGCAGTTCTGGCATTTATGAAAATTCAGAATCCTTTTGTTCCTGTGGCTTTTCTTACAGGTGGTTTCTTCTCGGGCCTTTGCGGATTTCTTGGAATGAAAACCGCTACAAACGCCAGCGCAAGAACTGCGCAGGGAGCTACAGAAGGGCTGAACAGAGGTCTGCAGGTCGCTTTTAGATCCGGTGCTGTTATGGGGCTCGTTGTTGTAGGATTCGGTTTACTCGACGTTGCCGCATGGTGGATTGTTCTTGATAAATTCGTTTTTACTCCTGAACACATGGCAAACGGCTGGTCGCTTTTCGGACTTCAATTGGTTCACGCGGGAACCACAGGCTCGGAAAAACTCGTGGAAATTACTACCACAATGCTTACTTTCGGTATGGGCGCTTCAACTCAGGCGCTGTTTGCACGTGTCGGTGGAGGAATTTATACTAAAGCAGCCGATGTTGGCGCAGATTTAGTAGGAAAAGTAGAAGCCGGAATTCCAGAAGATGATCCGAGAAATCCTGCAACTATCGCTGATAATGTCGGTGATAACGTTGGCGATGTAGCTGGGATGGGCGCCGATCTTTACGAATCATACTGCGGCTCTATTCTCGCAACTGCTGCTCTCGGTGCAGCTCTTTGCGGTTATCTTGGCGGTGCAGATAAAGCTTTAAATTATGTTCTTGCTCCTATGACTGTTGCGGGAGTTGGAATTATTCTTTCTATTGTCGGAATTTTTATGGTACGATGTAAGGAAGGAGCAACACAGAAAGATTTACTTAAATCATTATTAACAGGAACTCTTGGCAGCTCAGTTCTTATTCTTGTTGCTGTAGCCGCGATTTGTCATTTCCTCGGTCTTGGATGGGGAATTTTCGGGTCAGTTGTTTCCGGATTGTTCGCAGGGGTTATTATTGGTCAGGCGACTGAATATTATACATCTGATGAATACGCGCCGACAAAAGGTATTGCCGAGCAAACTGAAATGGGGTCTGCAACAACAATCATCGATGGATTGGCTGTCGGTATGTTCTCTTCCGGTATTCCTGTTATTACTATCGTTATTGGTATTCTTTGCGCGTTCGGCTTTGCAGGAGGTTTTCATAACATGGGAATGGGACTTTACGGTGTAGGTTTTGCTGCCGTTGGTATGCTTGCAACTCTCGGAATTACTCTCGCAACTGATGCTTACGGTCCAATCGCTGATAACGCCGGCGGAAATGCTGAAATGTGCGGACTCGGTGAAGAAGTTCGTAAAAGAACTGACGCACTTGACAGTCTTGGAAATACAACCGCTGCAACAGGTAAAGGTTTCGCTATCGGTTCTGCTGCACTTACAGCAATGGCACTGCTTGCAGCTTATGTTGAAGAAATCAAAATCTGGGTTGGCAGGCTTTCAGAAACGAGTGTTGACAAAATATTTATGGGCTTTACAAGTGATCTCGCTGTTTCTAAAGCGGGAAATGCGATTCTTGCTTCCAATGCGGAGATTATGGACTTTGTCAGAAATTATAACTTACATATTATGAATCCGCTCCTCCTTTCCGGTATTTTTATCGGCGCTATGATGGCTTTCGTTTTCTGCGCGATGACAATGAAAGCGGTTGGCAGAGCAGCCGGCGCAATGGTAAATGAAGTTCGTCGTCAGTTCAAAGAAATTCCGGGAATTATGGATGGAACAGGAACACCTGACTATGCTCGCTGTGTTGATATTTCCACAGCGGGAGCTCAGAAAGAAATGCTTGTTCCTTCTTTATTGGCAATTGTTGTACCTGTTGGAACAGGACTTGTTCTTGGTGTTCCGGGTGTGATAGGACTTCTCGTTGGAGGTCTTACGTCAGGTTTTGTGCTGGCATGTATGTTGAATAATGCAGGCGGAGCTTGGGATAATGCCAAAAAATATATCGAAAAAGGCCATCACGGCGGAAAAGGGTCAGCTGCGCATAAAGCTGCTGTTGTTGGTGATACAGTAGGAGATCCATGCAAAGACACATCAGGCCCTTCACTTAACATTCTCATTAAATTAATGAGTATGGTTAGTGTTGTTTTCGCTCCTGTTGTAGTAAAATTCTCTCCTGTAATTCAAGGATGGCTTGGACTAATTAATAAATAATTGGTTAATTTTGGAATTGAAAACTTTCAAATTGCCAAATTAATAAACTTTTATATCTTATAAGCCCTGTTTGGTTTTATAAGTCCTAAATAAACATAAACAAAATAAAATAAAATGAAAAAATTATTATTGACTATATCTATTTTTATTCTTTCGGCTATGCCGGCTCTCGCTGAAGGCGCGGCAGCGGCAACAGCAGAAAAAAAATCGGGATTAAGCCCTTTAATCCTCATCGGCGGAATTTTCGTCATTATGTATTTTCTGATGATTCGCCCGCAAAAGAAAAAACAAAAAGAAAAAATGGCTATGTTAAGCGCCGTTGAACAAGGCGACAAAATTATTTCTATAGGTGGGATTTATGGTGAAGTTAAGCAGGTTAAAGACAATACCGTGCGTGTTCAGATTGATGACCACACACGAATTGAACTTGCTAAATCATCTATCTCCACAATAGTACAAAAAGCAAATGCTCCGGCAGAAGTCGAAGTAAAATAAAATATAGTTTTTGACACGGTTTAATTTAATACCGTTTATCAAAAAGCTGTTTCACTTTAAACTTGGGGAAAAATATGAATCGCGAATTGCGTGTTAAAGGAATTATTATTGCCATAGGCGTTATTATATGCCTTTATTTAGTTTATCCAACTATCAGATGGGGAACTTATTCAGATGAACAACGCACTGAATTTGCCGGAGACCTGTCTAAGGATACTCTTGGCAAATGGAAAGAGGAAGAAATGCAGTTGGCTGACAACGATGTCGCCGGGCATTTAGCATTGAGTGCAAAAAAATGGATACAGGGAGATCGGGGCAGAGTGCTGAATCTCGGGCTTGACCTTCAGGGCGGTCTTTATGTTGTGCTTGAAGTTGATATGAATGACGCAATTCGCGTGCAAAATCAAAATGTCCGGGAACGTATTAAAGACGCGTTTCAGGATAAAGGAATAGATTTTGAACTCGTGGCAGATACAGGTCCTTCAACCGTTGAAGTTACATTTAAAAATCCCGCTGCAGCTAAACAGGCGGCGACAGCATTAAGAGCCGACCTCGATTTTGCCAATATACTGACGATACCTGAAAATCCTAACGGCAACAAATTCAAAGTTACTCTTAAAGGAAACTACATCGCTAAAACAAAAACACGCGCTCTTGAGCAAGCACGTCATGTCGTTGAAAACAGAATTAATGAACTCGGATTAACCGAGCCGAGCATTCAGGTTCAGCCTAAACAAGCAAGAATTATTGTTCAGCTTCCGGGAGAAAAAGATCCTAACCGCGTTCTTCGCCTCTTAAAGCAAACCGCGAAAATGGAGTTCCATCTTACCGCGAACGAAAAATTAACCAAACGTGTTTTAAACAGTATCGACCGTGTTAAAAAGATTAAAGATAAAATTCGTGTTGAAACTGCTCAAACTGAAGATGGTGTTCCTTACACAACTTATAAAATAGACGATACGGACACGGAATATTTTAAGCTTGTTCTTAAAGACCCTGAAGTTCAAAAAAGAATTCCGGCTAACTATATTCTTATGCTTGGCAGACCGGTTCCGGACGAAAATCTTGGGCGCGTTTATCGAGACCTCGCTCTTGTAAAAAAAGATGTCGCTATCGATGGTATGTCCCTGAAAGACGCAAAAGTCAATCTCGGAAGAACAGCTAATGACAGACACGTGGCTCTTTCACTTGACGGCAGAGGCAGGTCCCGTCTCCGCAGTGTTTCAAGAAAATGTCAGGACTTATATAAAAAGAAAAATGAAGTTTCGCAGCTCGCTATTCTTCTTGATGATGTGATTTATTCTGCGCCGACGTTGATTACTTTTATTGACGCAAATCCAATTATCAAAGGTACTTATACCGAATCAGAAGCCGCGGAACTCGCTCTCGTTTTGCGAAGCGGTGCTCTTCCGGCGAAAATGGAGATAATTCAGAATAAAACCGTCGGCGCTACTCTTGGCGCTGATTCAATCAGACGCGGGGTTCGTGCCGCTTTGTTTGGTCTTATTTGCGTTGTCGTCTTTATCGCGGTCTATTATTTAGTGGCAGGTTTGATCGCCGATCTCGCTCTTATGTTCAATATTTTAATCCTGCTCGGCGTACTCGCTTTCTTCCGCGCAACTCTTACGTTACCGGGTATCGCAGGTATTATCCTTACTATCGGTATGGCGGTTGACGCGAACGTGCTTATTTTTGAGCGTATTCGTGAAGAACTTACAAAAGAAAATAATTTAAAACGTGCTATAAGAGAAGGATTTGCTCACGCGAAAACAACAATTGTTGACGCAAATGTAACAACAATTTTAACAGCGTTTATTCTTTATATGCTTGGAACGGGACCGATTCGCGGTTTCGCTTTAACACTGATTATCGGTATTGGCGCGAGTATGTTTACATCTCTTTTTGTCAGCAGATTTATTTTTGATGTTCTATTGACAAAAGACACATTTACATCACTTAAAATGTTCCAGTTCTTCAAAAAACCGAATATTAATTTTATATCAAAACGCTATTTCGCCTATATTCTTTCCTTAACTGTTATCGTAGTCGGTATGGTCGTGTTTTCAATCAGAAACACTAACCAGAATAAAGCTATCGCCGCGGGAACAATGGAAAAAGCGGATAGTTTGTTTACTACCCCGATTAAAGGTATTGAACTTACAGGTGGTGATGTCATTCGCGTGCAGTTTCCTAAAAAAGTTTCGGTCGCGCAAGTTAGAAAATCGCTCTCTTCAATCGGCTTGGGCGAAAGTACAATCCAAAGAATTGAAGACAGCAATGAAATTCTTATCAGAAGTTCATTTAACTCTTCAACCAACGCTTTTATGGCACTCACATCGTCCTTTCCTGACAATAAACCTGAAATTCTTGAAATGGATAGAATCGGTCCGGCTATTGGACAGGAATTAAAGTCAAAAGCTTTCTGGGCTATTCTTCTCGCACTCGGAGTTATCATTATTTACATCTGGTGGAGATTTGAATTCAGATTTGGCGTCGCGGCAATTATCGCGTTGGCACATGACGTTCTAATCACACTTGGTATCTTTGCGCTTACAGGGCATCAGGTTACTCTTGGCGTTATCGCGGCTTTGCTGACAATCGTCGGTTATTCGCTTAATGATACAATTGTTGTTTTCGATAGAATTCGTGAGGATATGCATATCGTTAAAAAAACTTCCTTTAAAGATATTATGAATCTGTCAATTAATCAAACACTCTCAAGAACTGTTCTGACTTCCTTAACTACGTTAGTTGTTGTTCTGTTCCTATGGCTGTTTGGCGGGCAGGTTATTAACGACTTCGCTTTCGCTTTGATGATAGGTGTGATCGTTGGTACATATTCTTCTATATTTATCGCGAGCCCGGTTCTTCTTCTGTGGCAGAAAAAGAAAAAGTAAATCAAATTATCTAATTTCTAATTGACCTAATACTATGAAATATCTCGTTACAGGCGGCGCCGGATTTATCGGCTCAAATTTCGTCCATTACCTACTCGACACTTACAAAGACTGTCAAGTGATTAATCTTGATAAATTAACTTACGCGGGGAACCTCGACAACCTAAGGGATATCGAAAACGACCCGAGATATTCTTTCGTCAAAGGCGATATTGCTGACGCGGAATTGGTAAATAAACTTTTCGAAGACGGAATCGACGTTGCCGTAAACTTCGCCGCGGAAACTCATGTTGACCGCTCAATCGGTGACCCGGCAGACTTTATCACTACGGATGTCTATGGAACGTATGTTCTGCTCGAAGCAGCTCGTGTTTATGGTGTAAAAAAATTCATCCAAATTTCTACCGATGAAGTTTACGGAACTATCGAAATCGGAAAATCTTCTGTTGAAACTGACCAGCTTCTGCCAAGAAATCCTTATTCGGCAAGTAAATCCGGGGCAGACAGACTCGCTTACAGCTATTTTGCAACTTATGATGTTCCCGTTTGTGTAACACGAGCTTCGAATAATTATGGATTTTATCAGTATCCGGAAAAATTAGTACCGCTTTTTGTTACAAATCTCCTTGAAGAGAAACCGGTGCCAATTTACGGTGACGGCAAAAATATCCGCGACTGGCTGCACGTTATGGACCATTGCAGCGGCGTTGACTGTGTTATCAACAACGGAATCAATGGTGAAGTGTATAATATCGGCGGCGGAAATGAAAAAGAAAATATCGAAGTTGTTAATATTATTTTTGATCAGCTGAAAAAACCGGAGTCACTAAAAACTTACGTTAAAGACAGAATGGGACATGACCGCCGTTACTCTCTTTGTAGTGATAAGACCATGGCACTCGGCTGGCAGCCGTCACACGACTTTGAAGAATGCATCCGTGAAACTATTGACTGGTACGTTAACAACAAATGGTGGTGGGAAAAAATTAAAAGCGGTGAATATCTGGAATACTACAAAAAGCAGTATGTTGACAGAGAAACCACTGAGTAACTCTATAAAAAAGCTCTGTAAAATTTTACAGAGCTTTTTCAATTTAACTCATTAATTCATAATTCATAATGACTGTGCGAAATACGCACATTATTTCATTGCATAATTCGTAATTAAAATCATGCTCCCTGAAATTTGTAAAAAATTCTGGAATGACTCATTTATCGATCCGTTCGATAAGACTGACCAGCAGCAAGGAGTTCAAGCTCCTTCGGCTGAGATACCTTTTGACGAAACTGCTCTTTTAAATCTTCCGGAACCGCAAAAACTAAAAATTAATTCTTTTGACTTATCTAATTTCATCAAAGACAGAAGAACAATTCGTAAATATGCAGATAAACCGGTTTCGCTTGACGAACTTTCTTTCTTACTGTGGGCAACACAGGGACTTACTAAAGAGATGTCTGATGAAAGATCATTAAGAACCGTTCCGTCCGCGGGAGCGCGTCACGCTTTTGAAACTGTTCTTCTCGTCAATAATGTTAATGGTTTGGAACGTGGAGTTTACAGATACATTGTTTCGCAGCATAAACTTTTACCGCTTAATTTTACTAGCGAAAAAATCGAGGACCTTATCTCAGGTTTTAGAAATATTAACCTTGTCGCAAATTCAGCGGTAACATTCCTCTGGATCGCCGTTCCGGAAAGAATGACTTGGAAATTCAACGCGCGGGGTTATCGATATCTCCTGCTCGATGCGGGGCATATCTGCCAAAACCTTTATCTTTCCGCAGAAGCGGTTGAGTGCGGTTGCTGTGGAATCGGCGCGTTTGACGATGAAGAAGTTAATATGATTTTAAAACTTGATGAAAGTGAATGTTTTTTGGCTTATGCCGCCTCAGTTGGCAAAAAAACGAATAACGATTAACGAATAACGAATAAC
>JAOZSF010000065.1:1519-8627 GCA_029939815.1 bacterium | reverse complement strand
TATGGATGAGTTTTAATCTTATCGGAATTCTTATTGTAGCGAACTTATTTAAAATGTGGCCCGCCATTTTTGCAGCAATCTGTATTCACAGACTCCGATCGGAAAAATGGCAGTATTTTTATCGCGTGCTGTTTGTTGTTCCGCTAATCATTCCGCAGATGGTTGGTCTGCTTATCTGGAAATTCTTTTATGACCCGAATGTCGGTCCGTTAAACAAAATACTTGTTACAACAGGGATTGATAAAATATTAATGTGGATGGATAAATGGGTGTTTCATCTCGGTGTCTTTAATCCACCGTTTAAACCGGCATGGCTTGGCGACCCGTCATTAATAATTCCGGCTTTAATTTTCTGGGGATTTCCCTGGGTTGGAGTTGTTGGTGTTTTGATTTATCTTGCCGGTCTGCAAAATATCAGCAATGATGTCTATGAAGCGGCGGAAATTGACGGCGTGGGCTGGTTTCGCAGATTTACCTCAATTGAATTTCCGCTGATTATGACGCAGGTGCGTCTTAATCTTGTGTTAATGATTATCGGAACATTCCAGGCGTACGGTTTTCAGTTAATTTTGCTTGGCGCAGAAGGAGGACCGAGAAATAAAGGAATGACGCCCGGATTATATATGTTTTTTCAGGCGTTTAATGAACAGAAATACGGATATGCCTGTGCGATAGGTTTAATGCTTTTTTTTATTATATTAATTTTAACAGTTATTAATCAACGATATGTGAGGATTCAAAAATGAAAAAATCACAACCTTCACATGAAATTATAAAAAATTCATTAATTTGGTTTGTTCTGCTTTTTGCTTTTTTCCCGCTTTATGTAATGTTTGCAATCAGTTTTAAAACCAACACACAATTTCTTCATAATCCGTTTGGTATAACTTTTCCATTTGATTGGCAAAACTGGGTTCACGGCTGGTACGCGATAAAAGGCTATATCGCAAACAGTATTTTTACATCCACAATCAGTGTATTTGCGACATTAATCACCGCGTTGATGAGTGCGTATGTTTTCGCGAGATACAGTTTCCCGGGTAAAACAATTTTATGGTATTTATTGCTTGGCTTGCTTTTTATGCCGGCAATTATGAATCTTGTTCCTCTGTTTGTTTTAATGAAAAACTTAAGCTTACTAAATTCGTTGATGGGATTGTCGGTTTTATACACTGTCGGTGGACAGGTTTTCTGCATTTTCGTTTTAAGAAACTTCATTGAAGAAATTCCTCAGGATCTGTTCGAAGCCGCGCAGGTTGACGGTGCGGGCCCCTTTAAGCAGATTTTTAATATCGTTATTCCAATGAGCGGAAGTATACTTGCCACACTTGCGATTTTACGATTTCTCGGATGTTGGAATGATTTTATAACACCTCTTGTCTTTATTTCTGATGAGTATAAACAGCTCATCCCTGTTGGCTTAATGCGGCTTGACGGTGAGTATGTAAAATTGTGGGGACAGATGATGGCGGGATTCAGTATCGCTGCGATTCCTCTTGTTTTGATCTTCCTTTTTACGATGAGATTGTTTGTGAAAGGACTTTCTGCCGGCGCAGTGAAAGGTTAATAATTATTTGCACAATATTTCACCTCAACTTTTTATAAATTATGAATAAATCAGCCGGTACATTATCCGCAAGATATATCGCGTGGAAAGTTTTAACAGAACTTGAACAGGGAAATTTTCGTCATCACGCGGATGAAAAATTAGAAAAAATATGCCAAAAACAAATTTTGCCGGCTGTTGAAAGAAATCTGGCTTATGAAATTATATCCGGCTGCTTGAGAAATAAAACGCTGCTGGAATTTTATCTTTCCGAGTACAGTTCACAGCCGGTTTCAAAAATAGAATTTGAGTTACGTTGGATATTAGTAATCAGTTTTTATCAGTTATTATTTTTAGATAAAATTCCTGATCACGCAATTGTTAATGAAGCAGTTAATCTTTGCAAACAGGAAAATAAAATTGGCTGGTCAAAATTCGTTAACGGAATTTTAAGAAGCGCTTTACGTGACAATGTTGTTGGAAAAAAACTTAGGAAAATAAGCGCAACAACGTCTTATTCTCATCCGTCCTGGCTTATAAACAAATGGCGCAAAGATTTTGGTGAAGAAAAAGCTATAGAGATATTAAAATGGAATAATAAAAAACCGGAACAACACGCCGCTATCTTAAGAAATTTCGATGAAACAGTTAAAGAATTAGTTCCTGATATTGCTGAATTATCAGATGAGTTTGATCAACAGATCTTAAAAATTAAAGATTTTAAAAACTTGTTCAAATCAAATTGTTTTAAAAACGGTGATGTTTACTTGATGACCCCTTGGTCAATCTCTATCACTCGGCAACTTCCTCTCCAACCGGACATGAAAATTCTCGATATGTGTGCCGCGCCGGGCGGGAAAGCGATTTTAACATCTTGTTTAGAAGATGTGGAAATAACCGCGATGGATAATTCATCACGCAGAATTGAAAAGTTAAAAGAAAATCTGAAAAGATGCAAAATTGAAAATGTTAGTTCTGTTATCGGCGATGGAAGAGATTCAGCAAAAATTTTCGGGAAAGAACAATTTGATGCGGTCATGCTTGACGCGCCATGTTCAAGTCTGGGTGTTATCCAGCGTCATCCTGAAATCAGATGGCGCGTAACCAATGAAAGTTTTACTTCAATACAAATTCTACAAAAGCAGTTGCTTTCCGCCGCTGTTGAAGTTATAAAACCGGGAGGTTATATTTTATACTCCGTTTGTACTTTTACAGATGAAGAGACCGAAGACGTCATAGATATCTTTCTGTCTGAAAATAAAAATATGACCTGTATAAAAAAGGAATTGAATTTACCCGGTGAAAAAAATATGTGCGGAGGCTTTTTCGCCTTGATGAAGAAAAATTGAACCGCTAAAGCTACACATATAGTTGGAAAGTGTGAAAGTGTGAAAGTTAAAAAATCAAACTCACGACTCATAACGAACTAATTTACACAAATTACGACTTATTATTTTGATATTCATTGTTTTGACTTTTTAAAAAAATAGCCACATAACAAACTCGTAACAGTTTACCACTTCATTGTTGCCGCACCAATAACCAACAGAACTGCCGGTATCATAATTCCGGTTTCCAATCCCAAATATTTTACTGTCAGTGCAAACGCGAGATTTAGAAATCCAATTCCGAAAAAAGAAATATGGGCAAGGCGAACTAAGCGTCTTTGCCATGAGTCGTATCCTCCCATCCAGTCTTTTTTGTGGAAAAACATTCCTGAAACTGCGCCGGCAATGCAACCTAACAGGAAAGCAATCTAGGCGGTATAAATATTAATTAACATAAAATTTCTGGTTACTCGTTATTTGTTATGTGTATTTTATTTGTCTCCGCATTAATTCCAAAATATTCAGTAAAGGCCGCTTGAGCAACCGGAGCGGCATCCCGCCCGCCTGTGGTTGCGTCTTCTACAATCACAGCGATAGCGATTTCCGGATCTTCATAAGGAGCGAATGCGGCGAACCAGGCTAAAGTCTGATTATTAAGTTTTGCCGATCCTGTTTTCCCGGCAATTACAATTCCCGGCACTTTGCATCTTCTACCTGTACCGTTTTTTGTATTAGCGACTTCCCACAATCCTTTGCGAATAATGTCCATATTTTTCTTTTGGACGGGAATGGGAATTGTCTTAACTTCATTATTTGCCGGAGTAAATTCGCCTTCAAAACTATATCCTGAAATCATGTGTGGCTGATGCCATATTCCCCCGTTGGCAACTGCAGAAATCATGCATGCAACTTGTATTGGTGTAACGATCAGAAAACCGTGTCCAATTGATAAATTAACTGTATCGCCCGGGTACCACGGCAAATTTTTAGTTTTTCTCTTCCACATTCTGTCGCCGAGAAGGCCGGGAGATTCGGATGGCAACTCGATGCCTGTTTTTTTACCGAAACCGAATAGTTTTGCATAATTAGAAATATTTTTAACACCGATCTTTATTGCATAATTACAAAAAAAAGTGTTGCAGGAAACCCTTAATGCATAAGTAACTCCCATCGAACCGTAATTGTGGTTTCGATAATTACGAACTCTCATACCTCCAAGCCGGAAAACGCCCGGGTCATGAAATACCGTATCCGGTTTTATAACTCCGGATTCAAGACCTGCAATAGCGGTAATTATTTTAAAAACGCTTCCAAGAGTGTATTTGGAAGAAATTGCACGGTTAAACATCGGCCGTTTTTGGTTGTTCATAAGAGTTCTATAAGCTTTTGGTGAGACGATACCGGCAAAAATTGAAGGGTCAAAACCGGGGCTTGAAACTAAAGCTAAAACCTCTCCGTTTTTTGGATTAATTGCAACCGCGGCACCAACTTTATTTGACATCGCGGTTTGAATGGCTTTCTGAAGTTCTATGTCAATAGTAAGAATAACATCATGACCGGGAATTGGAGGAAGATAATTTAATGTTTCAACATATTTTGACGATCTGTCAACCTGAACAATTTTTTTCCCGTTTCGCCCGTGGAGTACATTTTCGCAAATCAGCTCAATTCCTGAAACACCAACACGGTCATGCATGGAATATTCATGAGCAAGAAGTTTCGGATGATTCGGAGTTACTTTACCCATATAACCTATTATGTGTGAAGCGAGCTCGCCATGAGGATAGTATCGCAGCGGGCGGACTCTTATTTCAACTTCAGGGAATTCATTTAACTGTTCCGCGAGACGCACGACATTAGAGAAAGAAATATTTTCCGCCAGTCGCGCATCTGTATAAGGGAGTCTTTTTTTTGGATTAAGCCTTTTCCATAATTTGCTTTCAGGTTGGCGCAGCAAAAATGAGAGTTGCTTAACAAGATTTGTTACCTGTCGTTTTTTAAGATTATCTACATTAACATCTACATCAAACGACGGCTTGTTCCCGGCGATTAGAATTCCGTTACGATCGTAAATTCCACCTCTCAGAGCCGGGACCCATAATTTTCTAACGCTTTGATTACTTGATTTGTTTCTGAAATATTTGCCTTTTACCATCTGTAAAAATAAAAGTTGACCGGCAATAATAGAAAAAATGAGACCAATTAAAGCAGCAAGAAAAATATAACGCCACGAAGAAACATAATGTTCCTGCTTCTTTTGCATCAATCTCCTGTTAGACAAATAGGGCATTAGTCTTCCCGTAATAAGTGATGATGTGGATTGACCAATCGAAAAAAGACAGTCCAGAAAATCGCGGCAATAATCCCGCTCGTAAGCGGGCGAAAAATCAAAGATAAAATAGCAACAGTATCAAGTGTCGGCGCGTTACCGTTAAACCAGACTAACATTAAAACACTTATTTGCCAGGCAAAAGAAAAAAGCATGGCCATAAGAAAAATGATAATAGGTTTACGCCATTCAATATCCCGCGATAAAATCCTGATGGTCCAAATCGCGAGTCCCCACAAAACAACGATCATTGTAAAAGAATGTCTTGTCGTTGCCGACCAGAAAAACGCCATGCATAAAGTCCATAGAACCGCTGTTCTTTTTGTTGCCACTAATCCTATCGAAACGAGTAGCGGCGTAATAAAATCAAACAAGTTTCCCCCTCTTACGTGCTGCAGAGCAAGAGTAATCAAAAAAACAAATAAACTTATCAGGAAAAGATTCATTCGGAAATGGTGAAAGGTACGTCAATTTGTGGCGGAAGACGCTTGACTACCGCAACTAATTCGAGAGTATTAAAATCTACCGCGGGTTTTACAGTAATATATTTATAAAAACCATATTCTTCATAATGTGTTTTTTTTACTGTTCCGATAAGGTAACCGGCAGGAAAAATTCCTCCAAGCCCTGAAGTTACAACCTCTTCGTTTTCTTGAAAAACAGCTTCACGCGGCAGATAATTAAGAATCAGTTGATTCATTCCACGCCCTTCAAGAAGTCCCGCGAAACGCGAATTTCTTAATCGCGCACCTACTTTAAATGTACTGTCAATCAGAAGTAAAACTCTTGAGTAAGCGTATCCTGTTCTAATAATTTTTCCTACAAGTCCCGCGCCGGAAACAACTGCCATATTCGGCGTAAGACCGTCTCGGCTTCCCCGGTTGATGACAATTGTTCTGGACCAATCCATATTATCTTTCAGAACGATTCTTGCCGGGAGAACATCATAATTATATTCATCTTTAAGGCGTGCAAGTTTTTCAAGTTGATTGTACTGACTTTCGCGGCTTTTAAAACTGTTGATCTCTCTTTCAAGTGTTTTAACCTGATCGGCAAGTTTTTTATTTTTTTCTATAAGAACTTTATTATCACCGATAAAAGCAAATCGACTTTTCAAAAATCGGAACGGAAGACCCATAAAATCTACAAGAGGTGTTGATATGTCGGTAGCCGCTCTGTCAATCGCTCCACCGAGTAAACCGCCGCGTGAAAGTATAATAAAGAGAGCAAGAATTACGATAATTCCTGTAATATTTTTTGCTAATTTAATCATATTTTAATTTTATCATAAGACAGGAATAAAAGCAATAATAACAGGGAGGGAACTCTGTAGCCGACCTCGCTGAGGTCGGAATTCACCGCAGCCAGCGGCAGCGGCTACAATGAAACACAAAGCGTGGTTATTTGGTGTTACAATTTATTTTTCCGCAAATTGTTCTTGCCCATTCAACAGCTTTCTTT
Source organism: bacterium (assembly GCA_029939815.1). Lineage (GTDB taxonomy): Bacteria > Auribacterota > UBA3054 > UBA3054 > B51-G9 > B51-G9. The sequence continues at coordinate 1,963 of JAOZSF010000065.1, read as the reverse complement.
ACTTTTTCTTCAGTTTTTCTTTTTAACGGATCAACAAAATCAATCTGTCCTATAAATTCATTTTGCTCACCTAATGCCTGTTTCATTTTCTCCAGAGTTTTGCCTTTTCCACCGCCGTGACAGCAAAACAAAGCGATTTTTTTATTCTCGAATTTATGCGTGTCAAAAAACGTTTTTAACGGAGGAGCGGGAGCCCATGCCCAAACCGGCGTACCGATAAAAATCACATCGTAATCCTCAGGATTTTTGTCTAATGGAAGCAGCAATGGTTTTTCATTCATCATCGCCTGCTTTCCTCCCCAAAAGAATTTCATGAACCCTTTTGTTTCAATTTCAGTTACCGGCTTGATTTCAAGAAGATCAGCGTCAATTGCTTTCGCTATATCTTCCGCGATTAATTTTGTATTTCCCTCAAACGAATAATAAATGACAAGTTTTTTCATA
>JAOZSF010000065.1:0-1419 GCA_029939815.1 bacterium | reverse complement strand
ATGCTCCCTCATCCACTTCCTTGTCTCCCGTTCGTTGTGCTGAACTGTTATTGTTTTCCCGCCGGCAACAAGAACGGACCCGGGTTTCATTCCTTTATGTTTTGTAACGTTTTTTTTGAGCGTGTAAGTTACATCTTCAAGAGTTCCGTCGCGGGCTTTTGACAGATAAGCGCAAATTTTCGCCGCTTCTATTAAAACTTCTTTTGTGAAATTCTTTCCTCTTTGTGCGCGAATAACAACATGAGCTCCGGGACGATTTCTCGTGTGCAGCCACATGTCATTTCCGTTTGCTACGCGAACAGTGAGGGCATCATTATCTTTCGCGCTTCGTCCTGCGAGAATTGTAAAGCCGTCTGAGCTTATAAACGACCTGATTTTTTCAATCGTCTTTTTTTGCGTGCCCTGCGAATGGCGGGGTCGATTATAATCCCCCTTTTTTAAAGGGGGTTTGGGGGATTTTTTCTTAGGAAGTAGTTTTTTTAACTCACAAACATCAGAAAGTGCGTGCCCTGCGAATGCCGGATCTGTTTGGAGTCCCCCTTTTTTAAAGGGGGTTTGGGGGATTTGTATCCTGTCGATTGATTCAATTTCATCTTTTGTAACTTCAATTCTTTGTAAAATCTGTTCCCGCCCGCGTTCGAGTTTTTTTGCTTTTTTAAAATACCTGGCGATATTTTCCTGCGGCTTTTTAATCGGCTCAAGCTGAATCTCGATTTCCTCATTTCCTTCAGAAAAATAATCTTTGATTTTTATTGATGACATTCCGCGTTTAAGAAGATGATAATTCATTTTTAACAAATCACCTTTCTTTTTATATTCGTCAACACGAGTTGTTTCTTCCAACTCCGCTTCGATTTTTTTTAATCTCTTGGTTAATTTTTTCTTTTCGGCGGCGAGATGTCGTTCAACTTCTTTTTTTACATTTTCAAATTCCGCGATGTTCAGTTTTTCAATAAGTTCATCGGTTTGAAGAATATTTATTTCCGTTTCGCTATGGGAAATTATTTTTGAGAAATCATAATCATTGCCTGTGCGAAACGATCTGCCCGGATGCCATGAAACGGCGATTTTCTTTTCCGGAGTTATTACAATCGCGTTGCCGGTTGATCCGAAGAAATGCAAATCGCAAACTAAATTATTATCGAAAGAAAGAGAAAAAATGTTCCCGTTTTTTTGAATTTCCGTAAGTTTACTCTCCTGTAATTTATGCAAATATGGACCCAACCAGTCGGCGGTCGAATATTCCCGCTGAGGCGATTTGGAAGAAAAAGCAACGGCACGAATATTGGTATCCGGCGCGAAATACAGATATTTCGTTTTACTGCCGTTATCGAGACGGAAAATGAGTGACGCGTCAGCTATCTGCCCGATTTTCTGAACTTCGGCGGGAAGAAAAGAATTTATATTAGCGATAAAATT
>JAOZSF010000064.1 GCA_029939815.1 bacterium | reverse complement strand
ACTTCGTAATCAATAACTGATTCACCTTTTGATTTTTTCCAATTATTTTTTGCTTCATTACATAATGTTTTAAAAATCCCAGGTTTTATTTTATAAGAAATTTTACCCTCATCTGTTGTTTCTGCTCGGATTCCTTCAATAAATTCCTCATAAGAAAAAGATTGATGAAAGGTCAGGAATTTAACTCGTTCTTCATTTTTTAGTGTTTCGTAATCTTCATTGCAAAATGCTTTGACAATGTTTTTTACAGAATAAGTTTTACCTGTTCCCGCCGGACCGTAAAGAATAATTTGTTTTTTCTTTTCTAATAATTTTATTGTTTTTTCTATGTTTCTATTCATGGGTACACCAATATTTACCATTTTAATTAATATGTCATACTCTTTTTCTGTTGCTTGAAAATTAGTTCCTTGATTTCCAACTTTCAATTTTGATAAATCTTTTATATTTTCAATTTGTTTATTAGTAATTGGTTTTGAAATAAGATTATGAGTAATTTTAATTCCTGCTTTTAATTCATTTTTATCTTTTACTTTCCAAAATTTATCGTCCAGAGATTTTTCAATAATTTTTGGCTCGTGAGTAACTTCCGCCAAAGCATAACAACCGGATTCTTTACCTGTAATCCAAATAATTGCTTTATCTCCGGATTTGATTTTATCTTTATGTGCTGTAACTGTCCAGTTATTTAGAAGATTTTCCTTCAATGCTGATTTAAAATCAAACTGTTTTGGGTTGCCTTGAAATATCCAATAGTTAATTTTGTTTGGATTTATTTTTTGGTTTCCCCATATCCATAAAAATGAATGAGCATCTAAGGGCTTAGCGTCTTCAATTTTAGCTTTTAAAAAGTTAGAATAAATTGATTTTATAATACTATTAAAAGATGCATAATTTGTCCACTTGACATTTTGGATATTTGTTTTGAAATTAATATCTAATTTTTTAAATATTTCATCAAACCTTTGTTGAGAGATAGGAAAATAGTTTTCACAATCTTTTAGGAAAAATATATATGCGATTAACTGATAAGACAATCCGCATTCCTTTAGACGTTCAAAAGTTATTCTGTTAAACGTTCTCTTCTTTTTGAAATGATTGTATAAAACTTCTTCTAATATTGTATTGTTTTCGATTTTTTTAAAATCATCTTTTTTTGTCCAATATACTAAATTATTCGCATTAATATTTATAGCTTTGTTTACCAAGTTAAAAATTTCGCCTGTTCCAATTTGATTTTTAGTCCAGTTATTGAAATTTAAGATATTTAATGCCTCATCTCTAATTTCATATTTATAATTTTCTCCTTCCTTTCCATTAATAAATTTATCATTACGAAATGATGTAAACGGTTCCCCAGTTTTGTCTTTGATTATTTGTCTAAATTCTTCAAAGGCTTTTTCAATATTTTTTTTATTTATTTTTCTTTTCGTTTTTTTTACGTTTTCATTTTTATACTTATCCCAAAAAAAGTTTTCCATAATTTTCAAATCAGTTCCCGGCAGTATTTCTTTTAGTTTTTGTGCTAATTCATAATTTGTCAAATAATAATTATTCTTATCGGTAACCTCAAATTCATAATCATTAATTATTTTATTAATAATTTTATCTAAAAAAACTGGCAATACTTTATCAAATGAAACAATTTGACAAAACTTTAAAATAAATTGCTTGGATCTGAAAAAAGGTGTTTTCGTAATTCTGGCTTCTTCAATATCTTCAAATTTGTTTTTATCGACCATTTTAATAACTTCCCTAAAAAATGGTTTTATTTTATTATTGAAAATTTCTTGTGCCTTATCATCGGTTATTACGAATTTCTCAATATTATTGGTTCGATAATCTTTATCTATAAAAACGTATTTCCCTAATTTTTTCTCAAATCTTAGGCCCAGCATATTTGATGTACCCGGTTTTGCAGAACCATATTCATGTGTTCCGGCTTCTAACCAATATAAAAAATAATCTTTCGGATATTTATTTATATTTGCATATTCAGACAATGAAATACTAAAATTGTTATCAACAAATTTCTTTTTCAATTTAGTAAACAACTCATTTCTTCTATCATAATACTGTTGATTAGGAAGGTCGTTTGCCTCTTTCCAATTTTCGATTTCTTTTTTTAATATTTCTATTTTTTGTATATTCATGATTTTTTATTGTAAATCTTTTCTTTAATTTCACCATAATTAATAGGATATATTTTTGAAATATGTTATTTTTAACAATTTCTGGAAATATTAAAATATTTTAATTATTTTGTTATTCCTGTAAATCTTCTATTACAAAACTTTTTTCTTAATTTCCTTTCATTTTTTATTTCCTTACCAAAGATTTTATCCGATATTTTATCATTAGACAAACTGCTTTTAATTAATTGTGTATATGAATATATTTCACCATTCGATTTTATTTCATCGTAAGATTCAAAAACATCTATTCCTCCAATATACTCCTGAACCACTTTCTGACCATACGGATTGATATGATTTTCAAAAGATGCATATTTTACCGCCTCTTTTTCTCCTTTTCTAATCGCTTCATTAAATGTTCTTGCTTTAACAAGTACAACTCGTTCTTCGAGTAAATCATAAATATTATTATAATATTTATCAACTACTTTTGGCTTTCCAGCCACTTTTGATCTGTACAAGGTTTTTACTGCAAAAATTTTATACATAATTTCTTTGTTATAAATTATCGCGACTTTTTTAATTTTTGTTTTAATTATTTTTTTAATAAATCATTTTATCACAAAGTTAAATTTCTTTTTAATAAATAGATTTAAGTTTTGATTTAATAATTTTGCCATTAAATTATCTTGCAAATAAATAATATTAATCGTACTGCTAAATAAATTAAATTAATTGTTCTGTTAAAAATAGTTCTGTTAGTAAATTAAATTAATTGTTCTGCTAAAATAATTGTCTTGTTATCGCTTGTTCAAGCAGTTCTCCGCACATTTCTTTCCGATATTCCGCGATTGATCTTATATCGGAAATAGGAGAAACTTCATCACAAATTATTTTCTTCGCTTCAGAAATTGTCTCATCATTCAATTTTTTCCCAATAAGAAACTTTTCCGTTTTCGATGCGCGAATAACAGTGGGCGCTACCGCTCCGAGTGCAATTCTCGCCTCTTCAATTTTTTCATCTTTCATCTTGAAAAGAGCAGCAAGCGACACTTTAGAAATAGCGAGAGATTTCCGTTGACCCAGCCGAACAAACGCGCCACGATAATCTTTATTTTTCGGAATAATCACAGAAGAAATTATTTCGCATTTTTTTAAAATCGTTTTCCCGGGTCCTTTGAAAAAATTTCGCATTGGAACCGTTCGCGCACCACTTTTTCCGGAAATTTCTATCTCGGCTTCAAGAATCAATAGCGGCGGAATCGAATCCCCTGCCGGAGAAGCGTTAGCGATATTCCCGCCAACAGTCCCGCGATTTCTAATTTGCGGAGAGCCGACAATCTCCGCTGCCTGAACAAGAACGCCCGCGTTTTCCGCTATGATTTCATTTTCGATTATTTCTGAAAAAGTTGTTAATGCGCCGATTTTAATTTTATCATCAGCGATGTTTATTCCTTTTAATTCTTTTAAATGGCTTATATCAATGATGTCATGCTGATTTATTTCGTCTTTAAGACGAACAAGCAGATCAGTTCCTCCGGCAAGAATTTTTGCTTTTGGAAACTGTTCCATCAAGCTCAGGCATTCATAGATAAAATGTGGTGAAAAGATTTGTGATTTATGATTTGACATGGTTTAATTATACATAATAATGATAAATATGTCGAGTAATAATTTACAAATTTACATAAAATATGTCAAGTGGCAATCGACATATTTGCTTTTTTATGCTCCGGCACGAAGTTTTATCATCTCCGATAAAATGCTGATCGCAATTTCTTCCGGTGTTTCCGCGCCGATATCAAGCCCGATTGGAGAATGAACTTTCTCAATTAGATTTTTTTCAATGCCGTTTGCCGCAAGTTTGGTGAAAATTTGTTCGCGTTTTCTTTTACTCGCCATCAATCCGATATAAAAATATTTTTTTGTGATAAGATTTTCCAAAACTTCCGCATCGGCGGAATGACCCTGCGTCATTATTGCTACAAACGCGTTCTCGGGCAGAGATATTTCTTTTGAAATTTTTTTATAATTACCGATTGTAATTGACGCCGCCATAGGAAATCTTTCCTGTGATGCTATTTCGGGGCGATCATCAAGAATATGAATCGCAAAACCGGTTTGTGAAGCAATTTTGGCAAGCGCGAGTCCGCAATGCCCGGCACCGAAAATGTATAATTGACTGCCTGAACTGATTGGTTCGATAAAAACCTGCATTTCGCCGCCGCAGATCATTCCTGATTTATTATCGCTTTTTTCTTTGAGGGAGAATTTCTCAATTGTGGGGGGATCAGAATTTTTGAGCATTTCAACTGCTTTGTCTATCACTTTTTTTTCAAGTAAACTTCCACCGATAGTTCCAACTGTTTTTCCATCCGCAAAAACAAACATTTTCGCTCCCGCTTCTCGCGGAGTTGAGCCTTCAGCTTTTATAACAGTTGCCAGGCAAACTGATTTACCTGATTTAACCGCTGAAGCTAGCTGTTCGAAAAAAGTTGTATTCATAATATCGCGTCACGGTTGTATTCCCCCTTTTTATAAAGGGGGTCAAGGGGGATTTTATTAAGCATTCGGAGTAAATTCATCTCTTCGTGATGAATTTTGCATTTTGGGCTTTTATTTTATTCTTATTTAATCGTGCTACCCAAAAACTAATGTTGCCGTAAAAGTAGCCTGTTTGGACTCCAAACAGGTTGTTTATCAATAAAGTCTATGCAAAAATTTTTGTTGATTTATTTTTGCATAACAGTTGTTTCGAGTCGAAACAACGTACTCAAATTACCAGAAAAAATTTTGAAGGAACTACATTTCTTACCTTCTTTACCATAATTTAAATTAACCGAATACCTTCCGGCTTTGTCGGAATCCGCAGCCAACGGCAGCGGCTACAACCGATTATTGTTTCCCGCAAGGCCGGCAACCGCTTCAATTATTTTTGCATAACCGGTGCATCTGCACAGATTCCCCGATAATCCTTTTTTTATTTCTTCTTCACTTGGATGAGGATTTTGCATTAGCAGCGCTTTTGCTGCCATTATCATTCCGGGAATACAAAATCCGCACTGTACCGCGCCCGCGTTGATAAACGCCTGTTGGAGCACATCGAGTTCACCATTTTTCTCAAGTCCTTCAATGGTAACAATTTCTGAGTCATCAATTTGGCACACAGGCACGAGACACGAATTAACAAGTTTGCTGTTCATGATAACCGAACAAGCTCCACATTCACCTTTCCCGCAGCCTTCTTTTGTACCTGTTAAACCGCAATAATCACGCAGCAGGTCTAACAATCGAAGTTCCGGCGGAGCTTCAATCGACATTTTTTGATGATTGAGTGTGAATTCTATTTTCATTGTAGCAAGACTATTAATATTTTTAACAGTACAATTTATAACAGAACGATTTAATATTTTAAATCATTACATTAGTTGTAATAATCCAATCATTTTAATGATTTTCTGTGTCTTCCGTGTTTTCCGTGGGCAATAAAAAGTTCTATGAAATTATTTCCAATTCCCCGTTTTCTAATTTTCTGTAATAACAGCTTTGTCTCGTTTCGCCTTTTTCATTTTTTGTGTGGCAGGCGCCTTTGTTCACCGGTCGAACGATGTAGAGCAGAGAATTTTGTTCACAGTTCACTCTTATTTCAACGATTTTCAGCACATCGCCTGATGTTGCGCCTTTTTCCCAGAGTTCATTCCTTGAAGTACTCCAGAAAGTCGCATTTCCGGTTTTAATTGTATTTTCGAGCGCTAAATCATTTGCATAAGCAATAATAAGAAGTTCTTTTGTGTCAGCATCCTGAACACCAACCGGCATAACCGGCACACCGCAGTTCGCGACTTTGTTCAGCTTTTCAAAGTCGAGCATCAATTCATTTCCTTCTTCAAGTATTTTCGACATAATTTCCTTTATTTTTCAATTTTAATAATAACGCCGCGATTAAATCTTGCGCGTTTATCTATAATTTTAAATACACATGTTTCGCCTTTAGAAGCGCCTGGAATAAAAGTAACTTTCCCGTCAATTTTAACAATTCCGTCGCCTTTTTTACCAACATCAGAAACAACTCCACGGTAAATTCCACCTTTAATAATTTTAGCATTCGGATTTTTTGCGAGGTCAATAATTTCGTTCTCAGACGCTTTAACACCGGGAACAACCATGGATTTCTTAGTTACCGCTTTCCCTTTTTCTCTGCTTATCAGTTCCGCGTTCGCAACCGTTCTTCTAACAGACGTGATTTGGATAACGGCAATATCGCCTTCCTGTGTTCCGGGAACAAAAGTAACCATTCCGCCGATATGAGTCACGCCTGACGACCCGTCTTTTGAATTTCCGTCAATACTTACGCGATATCTGTATCCTTCTTTTGGTGTGATATTTTTATTTGCTGTTGCGTCAATAACCTGTCCGACATTAATATCGGAATCCGTTGTCGGCATGTTAGTGTAAATCTGCTCTCCGAGAACAACCTCACGTGAATCTTCCCGCGAAGCAAGCACAAGATATAATATTGCAGCAACCGCGAAAGTCAAAACGAGCAGCATAGCCACGACCCGTCTTTTATTTTGGGACATATTTTTTTTCTGACTGTTTTCGTTTGCACTCATAATTTCCCCTTTTTATGTTTGTCGAGCAGTTCCCATTCTTCATCAGTTAAAGAATGAATTCCGTGCCGCGACATTTTATCAAGAATATCATCGATTCGCGAATCCCATTTTCCCGGTGAATTACCATGCGAATTAACTTCCCTAAAACTCGCGTCTTCAAATTCTTCGCCTTTATAAACCTGCGGACCGAATCCCATTTTTCGTTTAATATCTGAGAAAAATCCGCCGGTGGCAAAAGATACTGTTGAACCGCTGCCATTAATCATACTTCCGATTCCAAACTTATTATATGCGTAAAGCCATCCGAAAACAAGTCCGCCAAGATGTGCCATGTGAGCAACATTTCCTCTGCCGCCAAGCGCCATAAAGATTGTAATAATCGCGAAAACATAAACGAAGGTTTTCGCTCTCATAAATATCGGAATGAAAAGCACCAGGAATCCTATTCGGGCATTCGGATTCATAAGGCCAAACGCGGCAACAATCGCGCAAATCGAACCTGATGCTCCAACAGTTGGTAATCCTGAGAACATATTTGTCAGAACATTTATCATTCCGGCAAAAACACCACCGATGAGATAAAGTTTCAGGAATGCGTTTGAGCCAATTTGCCGTTCAACAAATCTGCCTATCATGTATAGAGAAAACATATTAAAAAGAATATGCATAAAACTTCCATGAAGAAATTGATAGGTAATTAATTGCCAGAACGCGAAATGTCCAATGAAATTAGGGTTATAAAGTCCAAACCATAAATCGAAATCAGATGGTTTATAAGTTATATATCCTAACGCGTTATGACCCACATTCATAAAAAACGGAATGCCCATGTTAGCAAACAACCGCGTCAACACAAACACCGCAATATTTATTATCAGCAGCCACTTAACGACCGGCGGCATTCCCTGTGAAGGTTGAAATGACTGCCCGTAAGGCGACTGTCCCCAATTAGGATTCGTTTGTTGTTTATAATAATCTCTGTCGTAGATACTCATTTATTATTTAATGATTTTATGATTTAACGATTTGATGATTTTTAATCATTCAATCGTAATTCTTTTATTGATTTTAAATTATTCTCTTCTAAATAATTTTTTATCTCATCAACTAAATTTACACATAATTCCGGATCGTAAAAATTCGCCGTGCCTATTTGTATCGCAGAAGCGCCTGCGATGAAAAATTGCAGCGCGTCATCAAGACTCTCAATCCCGCCGATACCTATTATAGGAATTTTCACAACTTTTGCAACCTGCCATACCATTCTTACAGCTACAGGCCGAATAGCCGGACCGGAAAGTCCGCCGATCTTATTCGCGAGCACCGGTTGTCTTTTTTTTGTGTCAATAACCATTCCGATAAGCGTATTTATCATCGAAATAGCGTCCGCTCCGTTTTCTTCTGCGGCACGGGCCATAACAGTTATATCGGTAACGTTCGGTGAAAGTTTTACGATGAGCGGTTTCGTTGTAGCTGCCCGCGTCTTTTTCACCGCTTCAGAAAGAATAACCGGGTCGGTGCCAAAAGCAATTCCGCCGTGTTTTACATTTGGGCACGAAACATTCATTTCTATGGCATCAACATCATCGCATGAATCAATTTGTTTTGCCATTTCGGCGAACTCATCATCTGAACTTCCTGAAATATTTATAATGCATGGAATTCTGTTTCGTTTTACAAAAGGCGCTTTATTCTTCAAAGTGTCTTCAAGGCCGCCGTTCTGCAAACCGATAGAATTAATAATTCCTGACGGAGTTTCAATAATTCTCTGCGGAGAATTGCCTGCACGCGGATGAAGAGTAGTTCCCTTCAAAAAAATACCGCCGAGTTTTTTTATGTCAATCAACTCGCTCATCTCTTCACCATTGCCGAAAGTACCTGACGCAACAGTAACGGGATTCGGCAGGGTAAGACTTGCTATTTTTACGGATA
>JAOZSF010000063.1 GCA_029939815.1 bacterium | reverse complement strand
TTCTTGATCAGAAACTGATCAACAGATCACCGGTTATTTCTACCATATCTGTATTCACTTTGCAGTCCTCCTCATGTACATCTTTACTTTCTGCATTTAAATGTCATCAAGTCACGCATCCAAAAAGCAACCGATAATTTCGACCTGAATAAACAGATTATCTTTTACTTCCTACAAACACGTACCGCGAACATTATGCATACAAGTAACGTACTTGGATAACTGTGAAAAGCCCTTACTTTTCAGCATAAGCTTTCCTGTTTTATTTTATACTTTAACACCACTTCAGCAGCTAATGGCATGTTGTTAACTATTTCATCACCTCCTTTTTTGCCAGTATAAAAGCCACTTGCGGCGCTATTTTCTTTTATTAATTAAAAATACACCTTATTATTTTATTTCAAAGTACAGACAGATAATACCATATCTTGACTTATTTGTCAATAGCATATCAATTTCTTCGAATAATCCTCCCCAACCCGGCGGTGGCTGCAATTTTCTTTACGCTTTCTGAATTACCGTTATTCTCCCGCGGGAGCGAAAGTATCCCATTGCAGTCCCAACGGTGTTGGTTTCTTAAAGATGGCTTTGCCTATATCGCGGTGAGTTTTTTGTAATTTTTTTGAAGATTCTTTAAAATTAAATCCTTTCAGGTTTTCGCTTTCAATCGGTAAATTCCCATAATAAAACCATATCAAACCAATACATTTCGGCTGAGTAAGCGCAAGTTGATAATACCATTGTGCGGCTTCAGGCGTTGTTTTCTTTTTCCCTTTCGGATTACGGGAATAAAAACAATCGCCTGCAAGAACAAATGGTTTGTCCTGCCGATTCGCCCAGTCAAGCGCACAAGCCAGACTTTCCCGATAAAAATATTCAAATTCTTCAGGTGTGTTTTCGTATCGGCCTTTAAACATATAAGGATCGATTCCAAGAATATCAGCTTTACTTGGCGGTTTTACATTAAGAAATTTTGGATGAACAATCGCGTAAAAAAATAAAGTTTTAACATTGGGGAATACTTTTTTAAATGCGTCAATAAAATCATCAAGCTGTTCGGCAGAAACATCGGTGAAATTCGGTTCATCGAATATATAAACCATATCAAGTATTTTCATTTCCGGCATGTTTTTCTTTATCAACTGAAGCTCTTTTTTAAATTCGGCAAGTTTGTTCTCCTTCACAAGACTCGCAAGCGGCATAAACCAGCAAACTTCATAGTCTAAAGATTTCAGGAATTTAATTCTTTCACCTTCTTTTTTCAGGAACGCGATTTTTTCTTTCTCAGTGGCTCCTTTATCATACTTATTTCTCAAACTGCTTTCAGAGGTTATCATACCGATAGTATTACAGTATTCGCGCATTTTCTTTAATTCTTTCTTTTCTTTGAGAACATCGCCCAGATAAGCATAGCCGTAATATTTTAGCCGCCCGGGTTTTAAATATCCACTTGTTTCTAAACGCTTCTCAATCTTTTTCTTTTGGTTGGTTGTCATTGTGGTTGAATATCCTGTAAAGGTTAATAATAAAACTGAAATAAATAAAACAATTTTGATATTTCTCATAATGAATGATTGGTTGTTGGTTGTTAATTTATTTGATTATAACAAAATATCTGTCTAATAACAATCGAATAAATTCATTTCAAACTTTGGCATTTGAAATGAATTCACACACATAAGCCGCAGCTGCAAATCCAACTGTTCCGGTTGTAAAGCAGCAGCTTGGTAAAGGTTCTCCTTTTTGAACATCTATTGCTTTTTCTTCAGAATAAACTATCGGGAAATCTAAAGCCACATTTCTTTTTCTTAATTCTTTTCTAAAACGTTTGATTAACGGTCCTGAAATGGATTCATTAATATTGCCTGTTTTTATTTTTGTCGGGTCTTTCCTTCTTGCGGCGCCCATACAGGAAATCACGGGAATTTTTCTTTTCAAACAATACTCTATCAACGATACTTTGTCAATAATAGAATCTATCGCATCTATCACAAAATCGACATCTGCGGGAATAAGCCCGTTAACTGAATCGGCTGTCAGTCTTTTATTATTAGCAACTATTTCCAGTCCGGGATTTATGTCAAGCAATCGCTCACGCGCAACATCAACTTTATACTTTCCAACGGTGGAACTAAGTGCCCATATTTGCCGGTTAATGTTTGTTGCCTCGACCTTATCATAATCAATAATAATTAAACTGCCGACACCTGTCCGCGCCAGCGCTTCAACCGCGTAAGAACCCACACCGCCTATTCCCACGACCGCGATTTTACTTGTACTGATTTTATTATAGTTTTTTTCACCGAAGAGAAGAATAGATCTTGAAAATTGATTCATGGGAATGGATTAGTGGATTAGTAGATTAGTGGAAACAGTTCTTCCGCGTTTTTTTCTGTTATTTTTTCTATTGCTTCGACTTTCTCATTTTTTATTTTCGCGATTGCAGCAATGACTTCCGGTATGTGTGCCGGTTCAACCGATGGAACCGGATGATTATTAGTTCCGATAAACGGGCTGTCTGTTTCTACGATAATTTTATTCAGCGGAACCGTTTCAGCAAGTTTCTTATTTTTTCTACTCCCTTTTCTCGTTATCGTTCCTGAAAAACTTATATAATAATCAAGGTCAAGAAACGGTTTTATCTGTTCACTGCTGCAGGAACAGCTGTGCATCACGCCTGGTACTCCCGGGAATTTTCTACAAATTCCCAACAAATCGTCATAAGCTTTTCTGCAATGAAAAATTACAGGAAGATTATACTTCTCCGCAATTCGCATTTGGTATTCAAATATGCTGATTTGTTCATCCCGATCCGCCTTCGATTTATAATAATCAAGCCCGATCTCCCCTACCGCGATAATTCCGCCGGCATCCAGTTCTTTCTCAAAAACCGGTTTATTTTCTTCATGAATAAACATTGGATGGAGCCCGACTGCAAAATAAATTTCTTTATATAATTCCGAGAGCGTTCTTGCCCTTTTCCATGAATCCGGGTTATACCCGGGAACAATAAATTTATCTACACCGCTTGCTTTCGCGCGAATGATGACTTCATCAATTGCGGAAATCAACGGTTCTTCAGTTAAATGTGTATGTGTGTCAGTCATTTTTAGGTGTCAGGTGTCAGTAAATCAGATTAATATTTTAGCAACATTCCCTTTTCTGCGCAATTGGTTTGACATCTTTCCATTTTTTGGTTATCATATATGGTTAACCTCAAAGGAGTTATGTTATGTCAACAAATACTAATAACATCCATGAATTTCTAACACGCATTCCTAAAACCGATTTGCATGTTCATCTCGATGGCTCACTGCGCGTCTCAACTTTAATCGAACTTGCTCAGGCCGGTAATATCAAACTACCGTCATACACTGAATCAGGGCTGAACGAGATTGTTTTTAAAGATCAGTATAAAGATTTAATGGATTATCTTCAGGGATTCGGCTATACGGTAAGCGTAATGCAAAATCCCGAAAATATCGAACGAATAGCTTACGAATTCGCCTGGGATAATTTCAATGAAGGTGTTCGTTATTTCGAAGTGCGTTTCGCGCCGCAGCTTCACGTTAATAAAAATCAATCAATTGAAGATGTGGTAACGGCTGTTAATAACGGTCTCGCAAAAGCTAAAAAGGAATTTAATGAGCTGCCGGCCGTTTTGAATGAAGAGGAACCGCCGGCAAATTATGCGATAATCGCTTGCGCAATGAGAGCGTTTTTTCCGGGTATGTCTCAATTTTACGATACATTTCTTGAAATTCACAGATTTTCAAAAGCAAAAAAAATATTCAGTCTCGCCTCGGTTGAACTTATCGGCGCGATGATAAAAATTCGTGATGAACAAGAATTACCAATTGTTGGATTAGATATTGCCGGAGCCGAAAAAGGATTTCCGCCTGATGATCACAAAGAAGCATTTGATATTGCTCACAGCAACTTTTTTAAGAAAACTGTTCACGCAGGCGAAGCTTATGGTCCGGAAAGTATTTTTCAGGCAATAACTTTACTTCATGCCGACAGAATAGGTCATGGGTATTATCTTTTTTCCTACGACAAAATTAATGACCCGTCAATTGTGGATAAAGAAAAATATGTTGAAAATCTCGCGCAGTTTATCGCTGACCGAAGAATTACAATAGAAGTTTGTCTAACCAGCAATTTACAGACAAATCCCGAAATCGGCGATATATGTAATCACGAATTCAGAAAAATGAAGACCGCGCGACTTTCAACAACAATTTGCACGGACAACCGTACTGTTTCAAAAACAAATGTCACGCGGGAAATCGAGCTTGCGGTTGACACATTTAATTTTACCGAAACAGAACTTCGGAACTCAATTATTTATGGTTTTAAACGCAGTTTTTTCCCGGGAACATACAAAGAAAAAAGAATTTATGTAAGAAAAATTATTAATTATTACGAAAAATTACAAAAAGAATACGGAAGATCTTAAACTATGAAAAAATTAAAAAATATAATTAAAGAAGTCGAACCAAGTAAATTTATCCAAATAACCATGCCGGATGGAAAAACCCTTCAGGCAAAAAAAGGAACCTCTTTAGAACAGTTCATACGATTTCATTCAGGCGAAAAATATAAATATCTCGCCGCTCTCGTTAACGGAAAACTTCGTGAGCTGACAAACAAACCTAGATGTGCTGAGAAAATCCATCCTCTTGATCTTACAACTTCGGAAGGAGTAAGAATTTACCGGCGCACATTATCTTTTGTTCTTGTTACCGCCGCGCAGGAAATTTTTCCGAAAGCAGAAATTTTTATCGAATACGCCGTGCCGTATGGGGGATTCTTTTGCACAGTCCGCGGACGCGAACAATTTACTTCAGCGGAATTAAAAAAACTTGAAAAAAAAATGCGGGAAATTGTGAAAGAAGATAATCCAATTAACCGTGTGCCGGTTCCGCTTGAAGATGCCAGGATTATTTTTGCAGAGAGAGGTGAAAAAGACAAAGTCAGTCTCGTTGACAAACGCGGAAAAGAGGATTTTATGATGTATCATCTCCGCAATCGAAAAGACGCTTTTTATGGCTATATGCTTCCCTCAACAGGTTATCTGAAACTATTCAAACTATTAAAAGCAAGAAACGGATTCGTTATTCAATATCCGAGAAGAGCCACTCCGGATAAATTGCTCCCAAAATATTCTTCACGACATCTCGATGACGTCTTTCAGGAATATGGTCACTTATTACAACTGCTGGATGTTGAAAACGTCGGCAAAATTAACTCTCTCATCGAAAAAGGTAAAGCCCGTGGAATCGTTTTGGTAAGCGAAGCACTTCAGGAGCAGAAAATTGCAGATATTGCCGGCAAGATCGCTAAAAAAAGCAATGACGTTAAACTGGTATTTATTGCAGGGCCTTCTTCATCGGGTAAAACTACTTTTTCTAAACGGCTCGCCATTCAATTGCTCGCTCACGGTTTAAAACCATTCACACTCGAAATGGACAGATATTTTGTTGAACGTCAGTTTACACCGCGAGACGAAAACGGCGATTACGATTTTGAAGCAATTGAAGCTTTGGACAGAAAGCTTCTCAGTTCAAACCTCAAGAATTTAATGGCGGGTAAAAAAGTTGTTCTCCCCGAATTTAATTTTATTACCGGTACACGCGAAGAAGGACCGACAGTAAAATTGGATAAAAATCAGATTATTATCGCGGAAGGAATTCACGGTTTGAATCCTAATCTCGTACCCAAAATAGCCTCTAATAAAATTTTCAGAATTTATATTTCCGCACTGACTCAGTTGAATATTGACCGTCACAACAGAATTTCCACCACCGACACACGACTTGTTCGCAGAATCGTTCGTGATGTAGCTCATCGCGGCGCAAATGCGGAAGCAACTCTGAGTATGTGGGAGAAAGTCCGTCAGGGAGAAAAAAAGAACATTTTCCCTTATCAGGAAAACGCTGACGTCATGTTTAATTCAGCACTGACTTACGAACTCGCCGCACTTAAGCAAATAGTTGTGCCCTTACTTTTACAGGTAAAGCCAAATAGTCCGAATAGTGTTACCGCCAAGCGAATGCTTGCGTTTCTCAATTTATTAGATGACATTCCATTGGACATTATTCCTGACAATTCACTGCTAAGGGAATTTGCCGGCGGATCAATCCTGCGCGACTATCTCCCGGGAAAAATTGATTGATTTTCTATTAACCAATAACTATTAACCAATAACTATTATAATGAAACGCGTAATTATTATCATCCTTGACTCGCTCGGAATCGGAAACGCGCCGGATGCCGATAAATTCGGCGATACAGGCACTAACACTTTGGTTAATATGAGCAAAGCGGTCGGCGGATTGAAAATACCGAACCTGCAGTCCCTCGGTATCGGCAATATTTTACCAAATGAAATTGTCGGCTGCCCGGCTGTCGAAAATCCAATTGGCTCGTACGGTCGGCTCATCGAACTAAGCAACGGGAAAGATACGACAATCGGTCATTGGGAAATGATGGGAATTGTAACTGAAAAACCGTTCCCGACTTTTCCGAACGGATTTCCGCCGGACTTTATGGAAAAATGGCAAAAAGAAGTCGGGGTTGACGGATGGCTTTACAATAAACCGGCAAGCGGAACTGTTATTATTGAGCAGCTTGGCGAAGAACACATCCGCACAGGATTCCCGATAGTTTACACATCCGCTGACAGCGTTTTTCAAATCGCCGCTCACGAAGAACATTTCGGTCTCGACAGACTGTACGAAATCTGCGCGAAAACACGAAAAATGCTCGACCCGATGAATGTAGGAAGAGTTATCGCGCGGCCGTTTATCGGTGAATCAGCAAAAACTTTTACACGAACGGCAAACCGCCATGATTACAGCTTACAGCCGCCGGAGCCTAATGCGATAACAATAATTCGTGATGCCGGGAATCCTGTTTTCGCGATCGGTAAAATTTTTGATATTTTCGCCGGTAGCGGGATCACAAAAACCACCCGCACTAAATCGAATAAAGAAGGCATGGATATTCTCACTGCTGAACTGGATAATTTTTCCGAAGGTTTTATTTTCGTTAATCTCGTTGAAATGGATATGCTCTACGGACATCGCCGCGATCCGCAGGGTTACGCGAACTGTCTGCATGAGTTTGACGAGCAATTAAAACCTTTTTTAGAAAAAATGAAAGGCGATGATCTGCTGATGATTTCCGCTGATCACGGTCTTGATCCAACGTACAAAGGAACAGACCACACGCGTGAAATGGTGCCGCTCATCGCCTATTCGCCTTCACTAAAAGGGAAGAATCTCGGCACAATTAACGGTTTCACATGCATCGGAGCAACTGCTTGCAAAGCGCTTAACGCACCTCTTCCTCCGCATGGAGAGCCAATAATCCAATAATCCATCAATCCAACTCCCATGAATCCTGTAGAATTTATAATGGAAAAGCGTGATAAGAAAACACATTCAGAAAATGATATGAAAGATTTCTTTTCCGCTTACATCAAAAACGAAATCCCTGATTATCAAGTCGCCGCATGGCTTATGGCAGCTTATTTAAACGGACTGAATACAGAAGAAAAAGTTTGTCTGACAAAAGCTGTGATTAACAGCGGTGACAGATTCGATCTAAGTCATATAAATAAACCTAAAGTCGATAAGCATTCAACAGGCGGCGTAGGTGATAAAACCAGCATCGTTTTGCTTCCGCTGCTCGCTTCGCTCGATGTTTGCGTTCCAATGATGAGCGGAAGAGGTCTTGGCCACACCGGCGGCACACTCGACAAGCTTGAATCGATTCCGGGAATGACGGTTCAGCTTTCGAAAAATGAATACATAAAAATAATGGAAAAGCACAACGCTGTTTTCATGGCGCAAACGGCGGATATAACTCCCCTCGATAAAAAGCTTTATTCTTTGCGCGATGTTACCGCAACTGTAGAATCCATCCCCCTAATTACTGCGAGTATTATTGGTAAAAAAATGACCGAAGATCTGGATTCGCTTATTCTTGATGTTAAATTCGGGAACGGAGCATTTATGAAAAATCTTGAATCCGCACGAAAACTCGCTCAAAGCCTCGTTGAAACATCAGAAGGTCTCGGTGTCAAAACTATTGCTCTGTTAACTGATATGAATGAACCACTCGGAGAATATGTTGGTAATTCAGTAGAAATAATTGAATCGATTGATATGCTTCAGGGTAAAAAAGTTGAAAACAGATTTTATGAAGTTACTTTGCAGCTCGCGGAACAAATGCTCATCTCCGCCTTCCCTGACAAAAAAAATGACGCGAGAAAAATTCTTGAGTCAAAACTTTCTGACGGTTCTGCTTACGAAAAGCTCTTGAAAATTATTAATGCCCAGGGAGTAAAAACAGACGTTATAGAAAATTTACGAGATTCCCTTCCTCTCGCTGAAAAACGCATCAAAATTAAAGCATCACAAAGCGGTTATATTTCAGGAATTGATTCGTACAGACTCGGCCGCCTGATGGTGGAACTAAAAGCCGGCAGAATGAAAATCACCGACAAAATCGACTTTAGCATCGGATTACGAATCCTCAAACATATCGGTGATGAAGTATCTTCCGACGACATTCTCGCCGAACTCATTGTTCATAGCGATATGGAAACAGATGCATTCGCGCGCTGTTTTACAATTCAGGATCAGCCGATAGCCAAAACAAAAATTGTCAGAGAAGC
>JAOZSF010000062.1 GCA_029939815.1 bacterium | reverse complement strand
GGAAAACCATTTAAACAGGAATGGAAAAATCCATACATTTATTCGCAAAACGACCCGGACAAAAAAGGTTACAATCCGAACGAAGAGCACGCCGTCCTTTATAGCGGAATTCCTTACGCTTTGCGTAACGATTTGAATAGAAAAAATGCTTCTTCGGCATACACTTCCGAACCGTATGTGATTATGCCTTACATAAATCCCGATGACAATAAATATCGAATTCAAATTTATAAGGTTATTACGACAAATGAAACTTATCATTTTTTATATGATAATAATTATGCCGCAAAAATCCTTTCGCCACCCGACCCGCTTGCTTCCTGGCCCGGCACAAAAGAAACGATTATCGCTCAAGGTCCCGGATGGCGCGATAGAAAAGAGCAAATATGGGCAAAAGCAGGCGGTAACGCAGGACCTGATTCCGGCGCGGCTGTCATTATGCAATGGTTTTATCCTAATATTGACCAGTCTTGGTTTATACCGTCTTGGTACCAAAATTATATCGTTAACAACAATATCCCTCTGCTTGACAGATTCGCAGGCACGCCGGGCACTCCGGTCCGCATGACTTACAATGTCTATTGGGAAAACAATTATCCGACTTTAAATACTTGCGATACTCTTGTTGAGCCGAGAAACGGTCTGCCGGACATCGCTCAACAGACCAGTGTTGACATTATTTATCAGCAATCTGAAGAAAATGCAAACTACGGCGATGGACCCGCTGTTCAACTAATTGACCCGACACGAATGCGCAACGCTTATCTTCCAAACGATTACGCGCTTCCAAACGATTTGCTCAAAAAAACTACTGTTATTGACGGACATTATTTTTTCGGTGATTTACCGCCTAATCTCGTGCGACGGCTCTGGTACGACCCGCTTTCTCAAGAAGTTTATTTTAAAGGTGAGTATGTTAAATTAACCTCAAGTGAAGTCGGTTTGAAAGGGTATCTCTTATTAAATGTTATAAATGACCGCGACCGTAACACACTCACAAATTATTTCGCTCCTTACAACCATTTAAATACCGCGATAGAAAGATTATGCGCGGATTCCAAAATCCCGATTATTGTTACTAATGACGCTATTCCTTTTGATTCACTCGCGCTTACTGCCGGTCTTTCAAAAGGAACAGGTTATGTTACTCTCGTCTTCGGGAACAGCACTAACGAGCTTATGCAGCCGCAAGCTGACCCTATTGCAATGCAGGTTATTAATGTCGCTTTGCCGCTCTTTCAAGGCGAAATCGAACAGGTTGGTCTCGAAGCTAATCCATTTTCCGATCAGGTGAACATTCGCCACTCGTCAGACTTTCTCGGCGAGCCGGAAAACTATATCTTCGACTGGAGATTTGTCCTGCCGGACAGCAATGGTGAAATCCCCGCTAATAAAACTAATATTGCAAACTGGAGCAAATATCCTTATCTCGACCCCGAAAACGGAAAAGGCGCAAATGATGTTACTATCAGCGGTGAAAATCTCTTCGCACTCGATAATCATTATTTCGCCGTTAGATACAGACACGCTAATCCCGGCTTCCCGGGAGGAACTTCCTGGAGCGAATGGACTCCGCCTAAATATGTCGAAGGATGGGTGCAGCGCGTCCTTGATTCAATCACGCCGTTCGAGCAAAGATATTATGACTTTTACAACACCCCAATTAATACGCTCGTCTCGATGATTTCACAAATTGGTCCGAGATGGGATGGAAACATCCCTCTCGACCCGGACTCTATCAATCAATGGGGACTCCTGCAAATCTATATGACTATCTTGAAAACGGCAATGAATATGAGCATTAATGCCGACCCGCCGCATCACGATGCTAACGCGAATAAAGTAATCATGCTCGCCGCCGGCAGAATTGCCGACCTTTACACGCTGCTCGGAAATGAAGCTTATGCGGACGCGCAAGACCCGACTATTGGCTTCGATACAGATGACGAAGTTTACGGTCATGACGCTCCTTCAATTCATTGTTTTATGAATCAAACGCCATCGTTGCTTGAAGAAACTTTGGCGCTCCTGCGCGGAAGAGGCGAAGGGAGTCCCATTCGCGCGGAAACCCCGCCTATCGAGCCGCCGGTTTGGACTTCGCCCTTTTATAACCGCCTCATCTGGAACTTTACAAAAGACATTACAGGAGGCGAAGTCGCTTACGCTTTGAATTACAACATCCTTGATGAAAACGGCAACGCGGACGGTATAATTAATGAGGAAGACGCCGCGATTCTGTATCCGATGGGACATGGTGATGCATGGGGACATTATCTCTCGGCTCTTAACATTTATTATATTCTTATTCATAATAAATTCTTCGATTGGATTCCCGGAACTTATGCTGAAAATGTCGGTAATTCAACTGTTCTTGTTGATTACTATCACGAGAAAAAATTCTGCGATGTCGCTGCCGCTAAAGCACGCACAGGCGCGGAAATCGTTGAAAATACTTATAAAAAATTCTATGATGAAAGCCCAACCGCCCAATGGCAGGGCTATTCCGATTCCGACACTAACCGCGCGTGGGGCGTCGGCGAATGGGCAGCACGCGCGGGCATGGGCGCCTATTTCGACTGGGTCGTTGCTAACTCTGTCCTGCCAACTTATTCCGCCGAAACCGGCGTCGCAAAAATCGACAGAACTAATGTAACTGAATTAGCGTCAATTGCTCGCTCACTCTCTACTGTTCAGAATACTGTTGATAATGCTGACCGCGGATTAAACCCGCTTGGCCTCGCGAGAAATGTTGTTCCGTTTGACATTGACCCCTCACAGGTTTTCAGGCCTGATTGGGTGCCGATGACTTCAAAATCCCATTTCGAACAAATTTATGACCGGGCGGTTAAAGCTCTTAACAATGCTGCTTCAGTTTTTAATTACGCAAAAGGCACTACCCAAAAACTCAGGCAGCAGGCGGATTCGCTTAATAAATTTCATCTCACTATTCGCGACAAAGAACGCGATTATGAATACCGCCTTATCGAACTTTACGGCTATCCATATCCCGATGACGTAGGTCCGGGCGGCACTTATAATTCCGGTTATAACGGTCCCGACCTTTTCCACTGGATGTACCTTGATAATACTTATCTCGCGGCTAATGATAACGAAACTGAAAATGTTACTTTGAATTCTGTTTACTATACATCTGATGATGATGGTAAAATCACTAAACATACTCAGGCGGTTACTTATCACATTCTTGCTGACAGCCAAATGGCGGTTAGACCGGACGAGTGGACTTCCCCCCGACCGGCCGTTGGCGAAATCCAGATCGCTTATTCCGATTATCTGCAAATGCGTGGACAATTTGCGGCTAAACTTAAAGAATATAATAATCAAATTGAGTTGATTAATTATTTTCAAAATGACTTGTTGGAAAAACTCGGAAATAACTCGAATGTCTATCTCGCCGTTAAACATAAATACACAGAAGTCGCTACGATGAACTCGCTGATTCTTGTTGCAAAAACTATTTCTTTCGCTGCAAAGTCAACCATGCTAATTGAACAGGGAATATCTGATGCGACAAAAAATGGATCTCCTTATCTTCTTGTTGCCGGCCTTGCTGATGGAGTTGATCCAAGCTTTCTCGCGCGTATGCTCGCTACTGAGGCGGAAGCAGCATCACTAGCAACTTATTTTTGGATGGCCAACATCAAAAATCTGCTCATTACTGCTCAGGATTTTGCTAAAGAACTTATTGATATTCATATCGAAATCGTTAATGCGGAAAATGAATTGCAAAACGAATTCGTTGAAGATAAAGCCACGCTCGAACGCGAAGTCAAAAAACTCGGCGTTGTCCTTAAAGAACTTTATAACCTCGAACAGGCGGTTAGTCAAAGCTATGGCGCTTTCAGAGCTAAACTTATGGAAGGATATCGTGTCCAGGATTATCGCGCGAGATTCCGGCAGGAAACCGCCGCCGAAATTCAAAACTACAGATATAAAGATATGGCTTTCAGAATCTTTAGAAATGACGCTCTCCAAAAATATGACGCGCAATTCGACCTCGCGGCTAAATACGCTTATCTCGCCGCTAAAGCTTATGACTATGAAACTGCTTTGAAACCGGGAGACCCGCGCGGCGCCGGCTCGGATTTCCTTAAAACTGTCGTTAAAGCAAATCTTATCGGAATCATTGAAAACGGCGAACCGCAAACCGGTCCCATTACTGGTGATGGCGGTATAGCCGACGCTCTCGCGAAAATGAAACTTAATTGGGACCTCGTCTTAAAAGGGCAACTCGGTTTTAATAATCCGGAAGTCGAAACAAGCAAATTCTCGTTTAGAAGAGAACTTTTCAGATGTATCCCGGATTCTTCAGCCGAAACTGACGCAAATTTAAATTCCTCTACCGGCTTGCATTGGAAAACTGTTCTGCAAAAATGTGTCGTCTCGAATATCTTTGATATACCGGAATTTAATAGATATTGCATACCGTTCGACCCGCACAATGATGTTGAACCGGGCATTGTCATCGAATTTTCTACCACTATTGAACAAGGTAAAAATTTCTTCGGATGGCCGCTCGCCGGCGGCGACAGCGCTTATGACTCTACCCATTTCGCTACGAAAATTCGCTCCCTCGGTGTATGGTTCAGTAATTATGATAATACTTCTCTCGCGGAAGAACCGCGTGTTTACCTATTCCCGGTAGGCACGGACACTCTCCGCTCGCCCGGCGGGGACGGAAGTTATTACAGAACTTGGAAAGTGCTTGACCAGGCATTACCCGTTCCTTATCCCGCTACTCAGGACGACATCGCCCGCGAAGACTGGATTCCTCTGTTCGACACTTTCTCAACTCAGTTCGCCGCGAACAGAAGATACCCGACTGTCCGCGCGTACAATGATTCCGGAGATTACACTCAGGATGAGGCAATTTATGCTTCACGGCTGATTGGGCGCTCCGTTTGGAACACAAAATGGTTGATGATTATTCCGGCAAGCACATTTAATTCCGACAGAGATTTTGCTATAGAAAACTTTATTAACAACATTACCGATATAAAAATATTCTTTGAAACGTATTCATATTCAGGAAATTAAGAATTATTTAATGACTAATAGGACTAATAAGTCCAATAAGTCCAATAGGTCTAAAAAAATGAAAACTAAAATTATTATCACGGCTGTTTTATTGATTTTGGCAAGATTGTCTTTCGCGCGGCTTTCCCTGCCAAATAATTTTTATTATGGAGAAGCTAAAGGCATCGGCGGAATTTGCTTGACTGGAATTCCAAACGCTAAAGTTATCGGGAAATTCAACGGAAACACTTGCGCGGAAACTTTTGTAGGAGGATTCATCTCAAATAATATTAATTATATTCTTCGCGTCCCGCTTGATGACGGCTATGAATACAGATTCGCCGATTACGCCCCGCGCGAGGGAGAACTTATTGATGTTTTTATATCTTACGATGGAACTGAATTTCCCATCGAAGAATATATTCCACCACTCGGTCCGGCGGAAACTTCGCACGAAACCCCAATACAGGCAACACCCGAACCTTCTCAATTTATCATTTACTATTTTATTATTGGAAATTTAATTTTTCTTTTCAGAAAAATTAAATTTATCAACTGTTAATTATTAACTGATACTGAATCATGCCAATTAAATCCAAAATGTCCGTTCTGTCTTCCGTTTTGTCCGTTATGTTCGTTATAACGACACTCGCTCTCGCCGACTACACGGAAAATTTCGATACCGCCGAAAACTGGTATGGAAATCTTTCTTCTTTCGACAATCCGGCTTATTACACAAACAACACCGCACTTCCTGCAAACGATAAATTTTCTTCAAACTACGCTAACCGAGAAAACACAAACTACAGAAGTTCACCTTACGCCTGGCGGATTGCCACTTATGCCAATACTTATTTCAGATACGAGTGCCAAACAACTGTATCAAACTTCAGCTTTTGGCTCGCCCGCGAATCCGGTTTTGACCCGCCGGACATTAAAATAAGATACAGTAATAACAGCGGCGCTACATGGCATAACATTTATCATGGCGACACTTTTTTCAATGGTGTTTCTGATTTAACTTACACGCAGTATGTTTCACCGAAACTTGATGTGACTCCGCGACCAAATCAAAAAATATACATTGAAGTTTACAAATTTTCCGGCGCAAGATTCCTTGTCGATGACTTCGCGCTTAATCATTATCCAATAGAAACAAATACAGCTTTTATGGTCTATCCCGCTCCGGCTGTTACAGGAATTGTGGGGCAGGTTGAAGAATTCTTCTCCGACAGCTATTCTAACGGTGTCGCCCAAATTGGCTATGGGCATTCGTCAAATAATGTCGGTTGGACATGGCTTTCTACAGGAGAAACAAATATCTCCGGCGGCTACGGCGCAACAAATTCTTTCTGGCTTATGCCCGGTAAATGGTTCTACGCCGCAAGATGGATTCGCGATAACGGCGCTGTTACAAACTACGCATGGAATGACCACGGACAAACTAACGCGTCTTCTCTCGTGTCGGCGCAATATTTTTATTTCGTTACGAGTTCTGTTCATTCCGTAATTTGGGATTTCGGATATCCAAACGACACTTCTCCAACTCAAGGAATCGGAACTCTCACTTTCGCGGCCGGTGTTGTTTCTAACATTCCCGGTGACGGAATTTTATCCGCGACAAATTTCCCCACCGGACAATCCGACAAATCAAAATATATTGAATTTGCAGCTTCAACCGCCGGAAAACAGGGCGCCGGGTTTTATTTCAGCGCGCGCAGAGATGCTAATGGGCCGAAGCGTATTGATGTTCAATACTCAATTAATAATGGAGCATGGCAAAATGATTTTATCACTAATTTTTATTTAACTTCCCAGGGCTCATGGTATATGATCGGAGGGACAAATACAGATTTCGATTTAAAAAATAATCTCTCTTTTAGAATAATCGGTTATGACGCAAATGTGGAAACCGGAAACCTTGAAATTGAAGAAACACAAATTAGTGCTGCGATACCTGAACCGGCTGGTTTATTGTTCGCGGGAATATTAATTTTATTTTTTGGGAAAAAATTAAAATTATCATTTGTGTAATATTTTTTTGATTTAAAAGGCTAATAACGTAAAAATAAGAAAAATTAAAACCTGAAAATAGAATCCAGGAATACAGTAAAATTATAAACTTAACTAAAAGGTTATAAATCTATTACAAGGCGCTTGCGCGCTCAGAATAAATTTCCCAACCTTACAAAAAATATAAAAAATGAAAAAGTTAATTATTATCTCAGCTTGTCTTTCCGCCTGCATCGCATTCGGCGCTACACGCTATATTTCTCTTGCCGGTGGAAATATTTCCCCGTACACTAACTGGGCAAATGCCGCAACCGATATTCAGTCGGCAGTTAATGTCGCTGATAACGGTGATGTTCTTCTTGTTTCAAACGGCGTTTATTCAACTTCGGCGGCAATTACACTCACTAATTCAGCTGTTACACTGCAAGGTCTTAACGGAAAAGATTCAGTCGTCATTTACGGCGCCGGCTGGCATCCGATTATTTATGCCCGAACAAGGGAGCGAACTATTATTGACGGATTGACCATCTCGAACGGTTATTATTTTCCGGCTGAATCTGAACCGGAACCGGGTGGTGGAGTTGTTCTGAATAACGCTGTTATTAAAAACTCTAAAATTATTGATTGTTTGGCGAGATTCGGCGGCGGAGTTTTTGCAGGTAACGACTCAATCATTGATAATTGTGAAATAATTAATAATTCCGCCGAAAGAGCTGGCGGGGGAGCTATTGTTGTTGAAAATTCCATACTTATGAATTCAACTCTGTCGGGAAATTCTGTAACTGATATAGGCGACCAGACTAACCTTTTCTTCGGTGGTGGCGGATTACTTATTTTTGAAAACGGTACTATCGAAAATTGCATTATCACAGGAAATACTTCATTTGCAGACGCGGGAGGAATTTACATCTATGGCGATGGTAATGTTCAAAGATGTACAATTATAAATAATTCGTCGAAAAAAAACGGCGGCGGGGTCGTGTTTGATAATGGTGGATTCTTCCAAAGCTGTCTTGTTACTGATAATGTCGCGTCAAACGGCGGCGGCGCGTTTATTCTCACTAACGGCATCTTACAAAATTGCACCATTGCAGATAATTCGGCGACAAACGGCGGCGGAGCTTTTTTCTCTTCAGGCGGCGATGTCAAAAATTCCATAATTTTTTATAATAATGCCTCTGCCGGCGATAATTATCTTGTTCAAGATGACGCTTCTTTCTTTTATTCCGTTACCCAACCGGCTGTCTCAAACATTTACGATGATGGCGGGAACGCTACAAACATTCCGCAATTCGTTAATCGCTCAATCGACAATTATCGTCTGCTGCAATCGTCATTTTCTGTCGATAGCGCCACTAATCTGCAAGGGATTTTTCAACTTATCGAACTCGATGGTAATTGCCGCGTGTCAAACATTGTCGATAGAGGCGCTTACGAATTATTCGCTTATCCCTTGCCGGAAATTGCAATTACTTCAACTTCCGTAACTGTAACTTATGACTTTTCTTTTTACTCCTTTGCGGGAACAAATAATGAATACGCAACAGGTAATTTCCAAATCTCTAATTCTGTAAACGGCGTCGTCTCTAATTTTTCAAGAAGCGGGCTCTCGTGGAATTCGCCCGCGCTGCCGCTTGCCGTAGGCACAAAT